>CASBQH010000105.1 GCA_949127695.1 Synechococcales cyanobacterium PMM_0073 | reverse complement strand
CGGTCGCGCACCTTGACGTAGGTGGCAAAGTCGATTTTTTCGAGCTGCAAAACATCGCTGACGTTGCGGAACGGCTGCTCAGCGCGGGCATTGAGAATAGCCTCCACCTGCGCGGCAGAGAACCCAGTTCTGGCCAGCTGAGCGGGGCTGGCGCTGTTGAGTCCGGTGCCCAAGAGCCGCTGCTGATACTGCCGCAGCCGCAGCTTTTCGGTGGTGTACTGCACGTCGTTGGCGTCGATCACGGCTTGCAGCAGCCGAAAGTTTTGGACAAAGTTACGCAGCAATGTCTCGTTGCCTTGCAGCGCCGGAACCGACAGGACGCGACCAATCTGGCCGGGATTGCCCAAGATTCTGGCCTGACGCGGATCAAACTGGAGATTGGAGACATTGAGATAGGCGCGACTGGCAAAGCTGGTGTCGGCAAAGTCAGCCTGGTTAAGAATGGCTGCGCCTCGGAAGTTAGCGGTTTGGTTAAATCGCGCCTGCCGGAAGCTGACGGGCTGATCAAACAGCGCCTCACTAAAAAACACCTGCTCGGCAAATTTGTCGCGGTCAAACTGCACAACCGCCTGCCAGTGCGTCTGCGAAAAATCGGCAATTTCGCGCCACTGGATGCGGGTGAGGTTGGCAGATTGCTGGAACAAAGCCTGATTAAACGTAGCCGCAGCCTGGAACTCGCTGCCCTGGAAGTTGGCCGCGCCCTGAAACTGGGCTTGGTTAAACCGGGCCCGATCAAAAAACAGCGTGCTGCGAAACCGCATGTCGCGCTGAAACAAGGCGCTGCCAAAATTGGCCTGCCGACTAAACCGAGTTTCTGACCAGTCGCTGGCCTGGGTGAAAACTGCGCCCGTCGCCTCAACTCGTCCCAGAAAAAACGTGTTGCTGAAATTGACAAAGCCCTCAAACCGCGTCTGCACCAGCGTCAGCGTCCCGCGCAGCACCGTAATTTGCAACGGCTCTGACTGCGACTGCACCAGCAGCGAGCGAGAGAGCTGGCTGAGCTGAGAGAGTCTTCTGCGATCCCGCGCCAGCTGCGCCTGCTCGGTTTCGCTAAACATCGGCAGGGCAGACTGACCATAGAGCGGCGTTTTCAGCCCCAAGTCGCTAAACTTAAACTCGCCCTGCACCACCGAATAGCTCAGGTCAATGCCCAGCGGCACGGCAGAGCGCTGGATCTGCGCCTGCACCAGCTTATAAAACTGGTCGCGAAAGCTGGCGTTTTCAGGCCGCAGATCAATCACCAGCTGCCGCAGATCTAGAGTGCGGATGCCTTCGCTCTGGGTCGGGGTTTTGAGCCGCGACTGCAAGAGTTCTAGCGTCAGAGTCGAGCGAGTTGGGGCAGCGGCAGCTAAGGCGGGTGATGTAACCCAGCCAGAGGCCAGCCAGAACGCCAGCCAAGACGCCAGCAGAACTGCGAGTAGCGAAACGGGCTTTGTCAAAGTGATCCTTGCGAGAGCCTGCGGTTATTCAGAATATCGCTGACGCTAGGCAAAAAATCAGGAGATTCGTTAAGAAAAGTAGGGATTTGGATCCTCTCAGCTGCTCAGCCAGTAAAGCCCCGCCGCCAGCAGCGTCCCCGCCAGCGCCACCCAGACGAATCGGTTATCCTGCGTATTTACCTGGCTTAGATCTAGCTCTGGCTCTGACTTTTTGGGCAAGCGCTTCGGCTTTGGCGAGACATATTGGGTGGTTTTGCCTTCGTCGCTGATTTGGGTCAAATCAGGAATTTGGCTCAGCCATTCGGGGCGCGGCTTCAGCGCAGGCGCTTTGAGAATATAGAGCAGCCGCTGTGCCTGCTGGCGGATTTTGAGATCAGGGTGCCGAAGCAGCCGCTCGCCTAGCTCAATCGCGGCGGCTGTTTCGCCTGCGGCTTGATAGGCCGTCACCAGCCAGGTTTGGATCTCGCCACCCAAAGCCGTGTTGGGGTTTGCTGAACTGATTGCCTGTTCTAGCGCCTGAATGGAGCGGCGGTATGCCCCGTTTTCAAAAGCTCGCTGGCCGAGCTGAAACTGCTGTTTGGCTAACTCTATCTCTGTCGTCACGCGCTCAATCACCCGTCTCTCTCACTACAGATTGCTAGCTAAGGCTGGGTCGCTATGATGGAAGCAAGACCATCCACCGCTCGCCTAATTCTCGCCTAATTAATTGTAGCGATGGAGTTCGAGGGCATGACCTACAGCGGAGAATCACCCATGCTGAGACAGCGATACTTAAGATATTTAGCCTTGCTGGCAGTGCCGTTCAGCTTAATTGCTGGAATGCCGCCCGCGCAGTCGCAGGTGATCGATCGCAGCAGCACCGTTCAGCCCAACCGCGACTATTACTACCCCAACACCGGATCGAGCAGCGGCACAACCATTCGCGACAGCCGCATCCGCGACTCTACGCTGATTAATCCGGTGCTGATTGACTCAGAGATTGAGAATTCAACTGTGATAAATCCCGTGATCGTCTCGCCGCGCTCGAACCGCACGGTTTATCGAGGTTCAAATCGCGTGATTTACCCGGAAGCCGCTCCGACTCGCAGTGCCGGATCACGCTGTATCCTGTTTCGGGAAATTCGCCAAGCCTGCCAGTAAAAGCCGCTTATTTCATATAGCCAGAGGCCACAATCATTGAGCCAATTCCGGCATCGGTAAAGATTTCTAGCAGCAGCGCGTGCGGAATCCGGCCATCAATAATATGCGCCGCCTTGACGCCCTGCGCCAGCGACCGGACGCAGCAGTTGACCTTAGGAATCATGCCGCCGCCGACTACGCCAGAGTCGATTAGCTCGCGGGCTTGCTGGATATCTACTTTGTCGATCAGCGTGCTGGGGTCTTTGTAGTCTCGCAAAATGCCAGCTGTGTCGGTCATCAGGATCATTTTTTCGGCGTTGAGCGCGGCGGCGAGTTCGCCGGCCATTGTGTCGGCGTTGATGTTGTAGGCTTGACCCGTTTCATCTGCCGCAACGCTGGAAATTACTGGGATGTAGCCGTTGGTTACGAGCGTATTAATCAGCTTCACGTCGGTGGAGGTGACTTCGCCCACAAAGCCAATTCCTTCATCGCCCTGCGGACGCGCCTTAATCAAATTGCCGTCTTTGCCGCAGAGACCCACCGCCAGACCGCCCGCCTGGTTAATTAGCGCCACCAGCTCTTTGTTGACCCGCCCCACCAACACCATTTCCACCACGTCCATCGTGTCAGCATCGGTGACGCGCAGGCCGTTTTTAAACTGCGGCTCAATCCCCAGCTTGGTCAGCCAGGAGTTGATTTCAGGGCCGCCGCCATGCACTACTACCGGGCGCAGCCCCACGCAGGCCAGAAAAACAATATCGCGGAGCACGGTTTCTTTGAGGCTGCTGTCCTTCATGGCCGCGCCGCCATATTTGACGACAATGGTGCGTCCGGCAAACTGCTGGATATAGGGCAAGGCTTCGCTGAGCACCCGCACCCGCGTCGCTTCGTCCTTTTGAATATATTCGCTGTTGGTATCCATCCCGATAGTTGCCATATCAATCCTCTAATCTTGACCCAGGCTTAATCTTGACCCAGGCTTAATCTTGACCCAGGCTTAATCTTGACCCAGAGAAGTGTAGCAGAGTGATCTAACCGCTACGGTTCAACCGCTACAAACCGCAGAAGTCATGCCCCAGCATCTGGCTTCAGCCCTGAATCTGGCTTTAGCACAGGGGGAATCGCCGCCATGATCCGCCGCGCCACCTGATCGGCTGCTTCATGCGCGGCAACCGTAATTTCTAGATCGGCCTGAACATAGAGCGGACGGCGTTCTTGCAGCAAGAGCTGAAGCTTGGCTTGCGGATCGGCGGTTTGTAGCAAGGGGCGGCTGTTGTCTTTTTTGAGCCGATTTTGCAATACTTCAATCGGCACATTTAGCCAAATCACCAGCCCATGCCGCAGATAGCTCCAGTTTTGCGGGCTGGAGACAATGCCGCCGCCCGTGGCCACCACCAGCCGCCGATAGGCCGACAGCTCAGCCAATACCTGGGTCTCTAGCTGCCGAAACTCCAGCTCACTGCCAGCAAAAATCTGGCTGACGCTCTGGCCTGCGGCTTGCTCCACCACCGTATCGGTATCAAAAAACTGATAGCCCAGCGACTGACCCAGCAGCTTGCCGATCGTGGATTTGCCTGCCCCCATCATGCCGATGAGGTAGAGATTGACGCCTTGCAGCTGATCGCGGAGTTCACTCATGTCTAGATTCAAGCGGGTTGAAAATTTGAAGTTACAGCATTTCTGGTCAAGATATTCCTGGTCAAGGTATTCCTGGTCAAGATATTACTCAGAGTCAAGTCCAGAACTATCGAGGCTGGATTCTGGCGACTCTGGCGAGGACTCAGCCGAGGGCGACTCAGCGGGCGATGCTGCCTCAGATCCCGAT
>CASBQH010000104.1 GCA_949127695.1 Synechococcales cyanobacterium PMM_0073 | reverse complement strand
GCCAGAAGAAGATCAGGGTTACTTTATTACGATTGTGCAGGCTCCAGAAGGCGTCTCGCTCAACTACACCAAAAAAATTCTCGATCGAGCTTCGGCGCAGGTAATGGAGCTACCAGATGTGCAATCTAACTTTGCCGTGACGGGCTTCAGCTTTGCGGGCGTTGCACCTAACCAGGGCATTATGTTTACCTTGCTCAAGCCTTGGGAAGAGCGGACGCGGGCAGAGCAGCAGATTGGGGCATTGATTGGCTCAGCCCAGCAGGGTTTCTTTGGCATTCCGGAGGCAAATATTTTTGCGCTCAACCCGCCTGCAATTCAGGGACTCGGTAACTTCGGCGGCTTCCAGCTAGAGTTGCAAGACAGGCGAGGCAACCTGCCGCTCAATGAATTTGTCGCTAACTTCAATGCCTTTTTGGGCGCGGCCAATCAAAGCCCTACCGTGCAGGGCGTGTTTTCCACCTATGCCGCCAACACGCCTCAGTTTAAAATCTCAGTCGATCGCGAAAAAGCCAAGGCGCTCAACGTAAAAATTGACGACCTGTTTTCCACGCTGCAAGCGTTTCTAGGATCGCAATATGTCAATGACTTTACGCTTGATCGACGCAACTATCGGGTTTATATCCAGGCAGATCAGCAGTTTCGCTCGCAGCCCGATGACATTAATGCCCTCTACGTTCGCTCAGAAACAGACCAGATGGTGCAGCTGAGCAACTTGGTCACAGTAGAACCCACCACCAGCGCCCAAACAATTACTCATTTCAACCTCTACCGCTCAATTTCGGTGCAGGGCGCGACGGCTCCGGGCATGAGTTCGGGGCAGTCAATTGCGGCAATGGAGCAAACTGCCGCTGAGGTGCTGCCTGTGGGGATGGGCTTTGAATGGACCGGTACAGCCTTAGAAGAGATTACTTCTGGCAGTCAGGCTCCGCTAATTTTTGGCTTGGGACTCGTGCTGGTTTTTCTAGCGCTGGCGGCTCAATATGAAAGCTACACCGACCCAGTGATTATCATGCTGACGGTGCCGCTAGCCATTTTGGGGGCGCTTGGCGCAGTATTTCTGCGCGGCATTCCCAACGATGTCTACTGCCAGATTGCGCTGGTAATGCTGATTGGTCTGGCCAGCAAAAACGCGATTTTGATCGTGGAATATGCGAACCAGCTGCGTGAAGTAGGGCTAACCATTCCGCAGGCCGCCATTGAAGCCGCCCAAGAACGACTGCGGCCAATTTTGATGACAGGAATCTCCAGTCTGGTCGGCTTCTTCCCGCTGGCGATTGCCGCTGGTGCAGGGGCTGCCAGTCGTCAGTCCTTGGGTACGGCTCTGGTCGGCGGTTATCTAGTCGCTACGTTCCTCAGCCTGTTTCTGGTACCAATTCTCTATATTGTGATTAAGCAGGCCACCGATCGGTTTACGCCGCGCAAGCCTGATCAGAAAACTCAGCCCAGCCTGCCGCCTTCTGAAGTCAGCTCGCGCTGAGGGTAGTTTTGGTCACTTGCTGAAGTTCAGCGCATGTTAGAGTCAAATAGCGCAATTGTTGCAAATTGTTTCACTAGGCAGATGCTAAAGCATTAGCGGCGATAGACAATTGGGCTGTGCCATCTGGCTCGGAGTCCACCCTTATCCCACTCAACTTTTTCATGTCTTTCCCCAGATCCAGCGGCGTTCTTCTGCATCCCACTTCGTTTCCCAGCCGGTTTGGCGTGGGCGATCTTGGATCTGAAGCCTATCGGTTTATCGAGTTCTTGGCCGAGAGCGGCCAGTCCATCTGGCAGATCCTGCCGCTTGGCCCCACGGGCTATGGCGACTCGCCCTACCAGTGCTTTTCAGCGATTGCGGGCAATCCACTGCTAATTAGCCTAGAGCGACTGCGCGATCAGGGGCTGCTCAGCGATGAAGATTTAGATGGTCTTCCTGAACCACCGCAGCATGTGGATTTTGGCTGGGTAATTTTCTCAAAGCTGCCCTTGCTCAAAAAAGCGGGCGCTGCTTTTCGGACGCAGGTTGGCACAGAGCAGCAGGAAGCCTTTGCTGAATTCTGCCGCGACAAGGCCGACTGGCTGGATGACTATGCGATGTATATGGCGCTGAAGGATGCCAATAACGGCGATAGCTGGTATACCTGGGAAACCGGGGTGCGGCTGCGGAAGCCTGATGCGCTAGAAGCTGCGCGACAAACCCTGTCAGCCAAGATTTTCTTTCATCAGTTTTTGCAGTTTCAGTTTTTTCAGCAGTGGCATGACATCAAGCGATTCGCCAACGAGCGTGGGATCCAGATTTTGGGCGATCTGCCGATCTATGTGGCGCATGATAGCGCTGAGGTCTGGGCGCATCCTGATATTTTTCAGCTCGACGAAGCGACTGGCTTACCGACAGCCGTTGCGGGTGTGCCGCCCGACTATTTCAGCCAGACAGGCCAACTCTGGGGCAACCCGCTCTACAACTGGCAGCGCCTGCAAGAGCAGGATTTTCACTGGTGGATTCAGCGGTTTCAGGCCATGCTTGACTGCGTTGATCTGATCCGGATCGACCATTTTCGCGGCTTTGAAGCCTACTGGTCTGTGCCGCAAACTGAAACCACAGCGATTAACGGCGAGTGGGTGCAGGCTCCCGGCCAGAAGTTTTTTACGCGGCTGCATGAGGCATTAGGCGAGCTACCGATTGTGGCAGAAGACTTGGGCTTGATTACCCCAGAAGTGGAAGAGCTGCGAGATGAGTTTGGCTTTCCTGGGATGAAAATCCTGCAATTTGCCTTCGACTCAGATGCCGAAAATCCCTATCTGCCGTTTAACTACTGCACGAATAGCGTTGTCTATACCGGCACGCATGACAACGACACAACCCTCGGCTGGTTTAACAAGCGTTCGCCAGAAGAGCAAGATCGGGTGCGACACTATTTGGGCTGCACGAGCGATGACGGCATCCACTGGGATCTGATCCGGCTGGCAATGAGTGCAGTCAGCGATTTGGCCGTCACACAGCTCCAAGATCTGCTGGGGCTTGAAACTGAGTCGCGGATGAATTCGCCCAGTCAGGAGTTGGGCAACTGGAGCTGGCGCTATGAAGCTGGCGCGCTCACCCCCGAAATCCGCGACAGGCTGCGCTCAATGACCGAAATTTACGGGCGATTGCCCCAGTTAGGTGGGTGATCGGCTGCTGGCAATTGTTCAATTAACGCATCGATCGTCTGAGGTTTGGTCTTGTTAAATCGTCGCCAGCTTTTAAAAACAGGACTTGCCGCCGCTGCCGCTACGGCGACCGTAGCTCAGGCTCGAACCCGCTCGACGGCGCTGCCGAGCGTTCAGGCTAAATCGCAGCTGCAATCCCAGACGGGCTATAGCCGCGAAACCTCTAGCTTGCTGGTGCGCTGCTGTGACTTGGCGGGCGAGCAGTATCATCGCAGCAAGGGCGATCCGGACTACGATGGCGCAATTCGGCTGCTGGATGAATACCGCGAATCGGCGGCGCTAGAGCCATACCGCCAAATTGAGTCGTTCAAACTGCCCGAACTGGGGCTGTCCAACCGCTCATCGCCGCTTGCTTTACAGACAGCCCCCAAGAGCTTGGGGATTGCGCTGTCGTTTGACAATGTGTTCTGGGGCTATGCGCTCACTTCAGATCGGGGCAGCATTATTGCCCTGCGCGGCACGCAAACTGAATCAGAGATGGCAACGGGCGCGACGGCGTTTCAGGTCGGCTTTGGCTCAGAGGGCAGGGTTCACGCCGGATTTTATTTGATCTATCAGGGGCTGATTAGCCAGATTCGTCAGGCCGCAGCGCAGTTTGACCCGGAGCTGCCCTGCTATTTGACGGGCTATAGCTTGGGGGGAGCAGTCATGGTCTTAGCGGCAGAAACTTTGGTCAAAGAAACGCCGCTAAAAAACCAGATTCAGGTCTATACCTATGCCAGCCCGCGTGTGGGCAATCCGGCCTTTGCTCAGGCTTACAACCAGCTCGTGCCGCGCACCTATCGCGTCGCCAACCAGGCCGATATTGTCACCGACTTGCCGCTAGAAAACTTTCGGGGCGATCGCTACGAGCATGTGGGGCAGGAGTTGGCCTACAGCCTGCAATGTGGCAATTTTGACCGCAACCACGCCATCCGCAACTATCGCCAAGCTGTCGATCAAGGGCTGGAAGTTGGGCAGACTCAGGAGCAAACCTGCCGCTGAGCCGCAGCTCATGAATGATTCAGGCAGGTTTAAAAGACAGTTCAGCAGCTGGTTTGATTCCCCGGAATTTGCTCGATTAGGGCTGTATTATATTTACAATACAGGCGCTCTCTTCAGCTCACTCTACTTAGTCGGAGATGAACTCTATGCAGCCTATCTTCCGCGCTCCATCCAATTTGCTCTATCAACGGCTTGAAGATGCTCTACAGCAAGGGCTAGAACTGCGCCTAGTGACGCAGGGGGACAGGTTTTGCGGGGTGCCAATTGCGATGGACGAGGAGTTCATCGAGATCCTCTATCTGCATGTGGCGGACGACGACGATGCCTCTGAAGAAGAGCCTTATGCCCGCACCGTCTGGGTAATTCGGATTGCCGAAATTTTGGCGGTGGCCTATCAGCAGTCCTGGTCACGCGAGAAGCTGATGCGGCTGTTGCCCAGTGACGAAGCCACCTCAGAAATTGAGGAAGCTTAGAGGCGCTAGGGCTGCTGCCATGCCTTCATTTTGCCGGGATTGAGCAAGCCATAGGGATCAACCATTTGCTTAAAGGCGAACTGCACCGGGTCAATGGTTTTGCGTCCGCCGTCTTCCAAAATGTAGGTATGCGGATTGGCGATGAACGCGCCCTGCTCTTCGTGGTGGCGGATAATCTCTGCTAAGCGCTCTGGCGTACTGTAGCGGACAATTTGCAGCGCTGCGGGCAGCACCCTGCCGTTCACCCGAATATATTCCAGGTGCATCATTACCTCGTCGCCATAGTGATAATACATCTGCTCCAGCAGCTTCAGCTCAGGGTCGGCAGGAAACAGCGTCTGCAAATAGGTGAGGCTAGGGTCAACGCTGCGGGCATGGAGCGTCGTATGGTTCCAGGTATGTTCATAAATCGCGCTGCCTTTGCTGGCTTCCTGCGCCGACTTTTGATAGACAATGCTGCCATTCCAGGCTCGCACTAGCTCTGCAAACAGCTCCAGCGACGGCTCGGCAATCATTAGCAGGGCGCAGTGGCTGTCAGTTGGGATCACAGATCGAAAGGCGGCAAAGTAGTTGGGAATGGGGGCAGCGCAGATGCAGATCAGCTTTTTGATCAAGCCATCTGCATCGCCCAATGCCTGACCCAATCGAGCGGCGGTCATAAAGTCAGGGAAGGTGACAATCAGCTCTGCCCAGGCATAGGCTGGCCCCAGCGGAATTTCCAGTTCGGTGATAATCCCATTTGTGCCGTAAGCATGATTCACCTGCTGCACCGCATCGCCCCGCAGCTCAATCACACGCGGCTGATCTTCCATCGTCACCACCCGCACGGCGTTGAGGTTGCCCCGGTCACGCAGCTGACCATAGGTAATCGAGCCAATGCCGCCGCTGCCGCCGCCGATAAAGCCGCCAATTGAAGCGGTGCGATAGGTGGAAGGAGCCATGCGGATCTCCCAGCCTTGCTCGCGGGTTTGGCGGTCAATTGCGGCAAGTTTGGCTCCAGGCTCCACGCAAGCGACTCCTGGCTTGATCCATTTGACCGCCTGCATTTTCGACATATCCAAAATCACGCCGCCAAAGAGCGGCACGCATTGGCCATAGTTGCCGGTTCCAGCGCCGCGCACGGTCAGCGGCAGCCGCTGCTGAACGCAAAGCGCCGCGATCCGCAGCACTTCGGCTTCGTTGGCGGGACGCACGACAATTTCACCGACTTTATCGGCCAGCAGCGGCTGCAAAATCGGGCTGTAGCTGTAGTAGTCCTTCGAGAGTTTGGCCAGCTGCGCCGGATCGCGGATGGTTTCAATTTCGCCTAATTCTTGGCTAAAGCTATCCCAGTCTGTGCGGGCTGCGGTAGAGGTCATGGCGGCTGTCTCTATGAGGTTGATTGAATTGAGCTAAAGCTAACTACAGCTCTCTGGCAGTGAAATGGGCAGTGACAATGTGCAGTGAAATAGGCAGTGAAATGGGATTGCGGGGTTGGTATGATTCTCTAGTATGGAGCAAAAAGATAAGTTTGCCTTTGTCAAAGTGGCTCTGGCTGAGCGGTCGCAGCAGCAGCGGCTCAGGCGGCTGTCAGCCGTCACGCCAGATGGTGCGGTGTCTGTGCAGCGACAGGGCAAAACTCTGCTCAACTTCAGCGCCAACGATTACTTAGGGCTATCCAAACATCCGGCCTTGATTGCGGCAGCTTGTGAGGCGGCGCAGCGCTACGGCACCAGCGCCACCGCTTCGCGGCTGGTTGCAGGCAGCTATGACATGCACCAGCAGCTGGAGGCAAAGCTGGCGGCGGCTTCTGGACGAGAGGCGGCGTTGCTTTTCAGCTCTGGCTTTCAGGCTAACTCAACGATTCTGGCGGCCTTGTCGGATCGGCAGTCGCTGGTACTCTGCGACAGATTAGCGCACAGCAGTTTGCTTCAGGGCGCGTTAGCCAGTGGTGCAAAGCTGATTCGCTACGCCCACAATGACCTGGATCAGCTAGAAGCAAAGCTGAAGGAGTCGGCCCGCTACAGCCGCAGAGTGATCGTTAGCGAGACGCTGTTTAGTATGGATGGCGACTGCTGTGACGTGAAGGCGATGACGCAGCTAGCTGAGCGCTATGATGCCATTTTGTACTTAGACGACGCTCACGCGCTGGGGGTGATGGGGCAGGCGGGCATGGGCTTAGCGGCGTACCAGGCAGGCGTAGATTTGACGATCGGCACATTTGGCAAGGCGTTTGGGGCGTTTGGGGCGTTTGTTGCCTGTTCGCAAGTGCTGCGAGATTATTTAATCAACTGCTGTGCCGGGTTTATTTACACGACTGCGCTGCCGCCAATGGTGCTGGGCTCAATTGAAGCTGCCCTAACGCTGATGCCTGAGCTGGAAGCTGAGCGGCGGTATCTAGCTGAGCAATCGGCCAAGCTGCGGGCGAGCCTTCAGGCGTTGGGCTACGACACGGGCGCATCCTGCTCGCAGATTGTGCCGATTTTGCTGGGCAGTGAAGCCAGAGCAATGGCGCTGTCAGACTGGCTCGAAGCCGCCGGAATTTTGGCAACTCCCATCCGTCCGCCGACTGTGCCGGCTGGATCGGCGCGGATTCGACTGGCGCTGTCGAGCTGCCATACCGATCAGCATTATGATCAATTGCTGAACGCAATTCAAAGCTGGCATGGATAGGTTGCAGAATAATTTTTGGGCAGAAGTTTTGGCCTATCACGGCTGGGGCTATGGCGCAGCGGATTGGCAAGACTGGCGGTTTTGGCTTCAGCAACAGCAAATTTCGCTTAAAATATTCGATCGCAGCTACTTTGATCAACCAATGCAGCCCGCATTTGATAGTTCGGCTTCAGCCAAGCTAATTTTTGTGCATTCTTATGGGCTGCATTTATGTCCTGCCAATGTGCTGAAAAAAGCTGATTTGCTGGTAGTATTCAGCAGCTTTCGAGAGTTCCATCCAGAGCGCCCCAGCCTGAGAAAACGCTCGCAGCAGATTTTGCAGCAGATGCAGCTCCAGTTTGCAGAACAGCCGCAGATCGTCTGGCAAAACTTCAGAGTGAAATCGGCGCAGCCCGCAGACTGGAGCGAGCCTACGCCGGAGTCAGTTGATCTCCTGCTCTTAGCGCAAGATCTGCATCAGCTTGAGAGCTGCTTGCTTGACCTATCACCACTACAGAAAATTTCTAGAATTGTTGTGCTGCACGGCGCTGAGGATCGAATCGTCTCTGTGGCAATTGGCAAAGCGCTCGCGGCAGAATTAGCGGCTCCGTACTTTGAAATAGCTGACGCTGGGCATGCGCTGCCGTTTACGCAGATGGCAGCTTGTCAGGCGATTCTTCAGCCGATTTTGGAGGAACTGCGGCATGAACTCTGATCAGCCTATGGATCTACAAAAACAGCGAATTGCGCGGCAGTTTGGGCAGGCTGCGCCAATTTACAATACCCACGCAAAGCTACAATATCAAGGCGCTCAACATTTGCTCAAGTTAATCCAAGCTCACAAACGAGCTATTCCACCTGGAGATATTTTAGAAATTGGCTGCGGTACTGGATTTATTACACAAGGATTAATTCAATGTTTCACAGATCGTTCGTTAGAGATTACCGATCTCTCAATTGATATGCTGGAATTCTGTCAGCGTAATTTAATTATTCCAACAGAGCAGATCAACCAAGTTTCGTTTTATCAGCTAGATGCAGAAGCAAGAATTTCTAAGCCATACGCCAGCATTATCAGCGGTTTCACAGTCCAGTGGTTCAATAATCTACACCAAACTATTTCACAACTAATTTCGCAGCTACATCACAACGGCATCTTATTCTTATCCTTCCCAGGCCACCAAAGCTTTCCCGAATGGCGCACCATCTGCAACCAGCTCAACCTACCTTTTACCGTAAATTCGTTACCCAATTTAGAAGCACTGCTAGCCGCGATTGATCATCCGCTGCAAATGTTGCATACTGAAACGGTCGAGCGGGTGACGCATCACGAGAGCGCGGCTGAGTTCTTCCGCAGCCTAAAAGCCATTGGCGCTGGCGTGAGTGGGCAGCGGCTTTCGGTACAGCAAATGAAGCAGTTGATTCAAGCTTGGGATGATCAGGCTGCTGGATCAGTTGAAGTTCACCATCAGATTATTTATTTAGCAGTTCAGCGTATTTAAATATGACTCTCTCCCCTATTTTTCCAGATACTTTCTTCGTGACCGGAACCGATACCAACGTCGGCAAAACTGTTGTTTCAGCAATGCTAACCGTAGGACTGGGTGCAGCCTACTGGAAGCCCGTGCAGTCGGGGCTACCTGCCGATACTGACTATCTGCGACAGGTCACTCAGCTCGACGACTCGCATTTTTCCCCTGAACGATTTCGACTCAGCCAGCCCCTTTCGCCCCATTCCGCTGCCGCAATTGACGCCGTGCAGATTGCCCTCACCGACTTTCAGCTTCCGGCCACCGACAAGCCGCATTTAATTGTGGAAGGTGCTGGAGGCTTGATGGTGCCGCTAAATGAACAAGACTTGATGATCGATTTAATTCAGCATTTGCAGCTGCCCGTCTGTCTGGTGGCTCGCAGTACGCTTGGCACCATCAACCATACGCTGCTCTCCATTGCCCAACTGCGCCGCGCCAACCTGCCGATTCTGGGCGTTATTCTCAACGGCGAACGCAACCAGAGCAACCGCGAGGCGATTCAGCACTACGGCCAAGTGCCAATTCTGGGGGAGCTAGAGCCGCTTTCGGCCATCAATTCTGATACTTTGAAAGAGGCATTTCACAAACTTAAATCTTGCTGACCTATGCACCCCCATCTCTGGCATCCCTACACGCAGGCCAAAACCGCACCGCCGCCGCTCAAAGTTAAGTCCGCGCAGGGCGTATGGCTAGAGCTTGAAGACGGACGCAGGCTACTCGACTGCATTTCTAGCTGGTGGGTGAATATACATGGCCACGCGCATCCCAAAATTGCCGCCGCGATCTATGAGCAGGCCAAAACGCTGGAGCAGGTAATTTTTGCAGGCTTTACGCATGATCCGGCGGAGCAGTTGGCCGAGAAACTGCTGCAAAAGCTGCCGGATAATCTAAATCGCGTTTTTTATTCTGACAACGGCTCTACGGCGGTAGAAGTGGCGCTAAAAATGGCCTATCAGTATTGGGTGAATCACGGCCAGCCGCGCACTACGCTAATTGCCTTTGAGGGCGCTTATCACGGCGATACGGTTGGCACAATGGCGGTCGGCTCACGCTCAATTTTTTCGCAGGTGTTTGCCGACTGGCTGTTTGAAGTAGAGTACCTGCCGTTTCCGGGCACATATCTGGGCGATACCAGCGTGGCCGAGAGAGAAGCCGAAATTCTTCAGCAGCTTCAGATTAAATTGGAAAAATTCCCGGAGCGCTATGTGGGGGTGATTATTGAGCCGCTAATTCAGGGCGCGGGCGGAATGCAGATCTGTCGGCCAGAGTTTTTGCAGCAGATGCGGCGAGTCACGGCTGAGGCCAGTTTGCCGCTGATTTTTGATGAGGTGATGACGGGATTTGGCCGCACGGGCGACTGGTTTGCCTGCGTTAAGGCCGCAGTACAGCCGGATATTGTTTGTCTTTCTAAAGGCATTACCGGCGGCTTCTTGCCGCTGTCGGTCACGGTTTGCACTGAGCAAATCTATGATGCGTTCTACAGCGATGATCCAGTCAAAACGCTCTATCATGGCCATAGCTATACCGCCAATCCGATTGGCTGTGCGGCGGGGTTGGCCTCTTGGCAGCTAATGTTTGAAAATGAGCCAAAATTTAAGGCGATGGAAGCGCAGCATTGGCGTCATATTGCTGAATTAAAAGCGCATCCTAAGCTGGAAAAATTTCGGGTCTGCGGCACAATTGCGGCAATGGATATCATCACGCCTGATCAGCCGGGATATCTGAATCAAATTGGTTTGGAAATTCGGCAGCGTTCAATTGAACGAGGCGTATTGCTGCGGCCTCTGGGCAACGTGCTCTACCTGATGCCGCCTTACTGCATCACTGAGTCAGAACTGGCGCTCGTCTATCAGACCATTCAGCAAGTCTTGGATTGAAATAATTTAAGACTCTACAACCATAAAATCGGCAGCGTAATGACTCCACGCCGCCGATTTAAAAAGTGCGAACTGTTAAATAACGCCGGGGCCTTTGCCACGCTTGTCGCCGTCTTTGGTCAGCTTGCCCGTTTCGTCGTCCTGTCTCACCTCAGCCATTTCCTGGGCGCGCTCTTGGGCTAGCTGCGCTTCCTTCTCACGCAAGTCACCTGGCTCTTCAATATACATCTCTGGCTCAATCGCATAGTTATTCACCAAGCCTTCTTTGTCCACCGTGTAGCCAGCTGAAGTATCTAGATCTTCATCTTCGGCTTGGTGAGGAGTTGTCTTAAAAGCATCTCCCTCGCGCTCTTTACGAGCTGCTGTTTCGGCGGGCACAATATGGGCGTCGTAGGTATCTACAGCCACATCTTTGCTGGATACATCTTTATTACTCATGATTTATCGCCTTTTTATCTAAACGCTGTAGCCATTCTCTGATTGCTTGTCCCTTTTTGTCTCTATCGTAGGTTGGATTTACCAGCCCTCGAAGCAAAGTCCTCCCTGAGCGACTCAAGGAGGACAGAGGTTATCAATTCACAGATTAATTTACACCTGAATTTACACCTGAATTTACACCGTCGCTAACTCTGCGGGCAGTCGCTTAAAGGCCAGCCGCTCATGCTCAACATCGACAAAGATCGTGTCACCGTCGTGGAACTCGCTGCGTAGAATGGATTTAGCAATCTGAGTTTCGAGCTCGCGCTGGATGGCACGCTTCAGCGGACGCGCCCCGTAAACCGGGTCGTAGCCCACCTCAGCCAAGAAGTCTAGTGCCGCATCAGACAGCCGGAGCGCCATCTTGCGGTCAGCCAAGCGCTGCGCCAAACGGTTGGTTTGCAGCTGGACAATCTGCCGCAGCTCGCTTTTCTTCAGGCCGTGGAAGATAATGATCTCGTCAATCCGGTTGAGAAACTCCGGTCGGAAGCTATCGCGCGTGGCATCCATCACCCGCGACTGCATTTCATCATACTGTGTGTCATCACCTGCAATATCCAAGATATATTGCGAGCCGATATTGCTGGTCATAATAATCACAGTATTTTTGAAATCTACCACCCGACCCTGAGAGTCAGTGACGCGACCATCATCGAGAATTTGCAGCATGATATTAAACACGTCTGGATGCGCCTTCTCAATCTCGTCGAACAGAATGACCGAGTAGGGTCGCCGCCGCACGGTTTCGGTCAGCTGACCGCCTTCCTCGTAGCCGACATAGCCCGGAGGTGCGCCAATCAAGCGCGAAACCGAATGCTTCTCCATATATTCCGACATATCAATCCGCACCATCGCCTCTTCGGTGTCGAACAGGTAGGCGGCCAATGCCTTGGCCAGCTCGGTTTTGCCCACGCCAGTTGGGCCGAGGAAGATAAAGCTGGCAATCGGGCGATTTGGGTCGGCCAGTCCAGCTCGCGAGCGCTGGATGGCGTCTGCTACGGCAGTCACGGCTTCATCTTGGCCAATCACGCGCTGGTGCAGCTCATCTTCTAGCAGCAGCAGCTTCTGCATTTCAGACTCGACCAGCTTGCTGACTGGAATGCCCGTCCATTTTGAGATAATCTCGGCAATGTCGGCTTCGGTGACTTCTTCGCGCAGCAGCGACTTGCCGCTGGTTTGGGTCTGGGCTAGCTTGACTTCAGCCTCCTGGACACGGCGCTGTAGGTCAGTGAGCTTGCCATATTTCAGCTCGGCGGCTTTGTTTAAATCATAGTCGCGCTCGGCCTGCTGCACTTCCAGATTGACCTGCTCGATCTCTTCTTTCAGCTTTTGAACTTGATCAATTACGTCTTTTTCAGCCTGCCACTGAGCGTTGAGGCTGCTCTGGGTTTCCTTGAGGTCTGCCAGCTCTTTTTCTAGGCGTTCGCGGCGTTCGCGGGAGGCCAGATCGCTCTCTTTTTGCAGCGACAGCCGCTCCATTTCAAACTGCAAGATTTTGCGGTCTACCTCGTCCAGCTCTTCTGGCTTCGAGGTAATTTCCATCTTCAGCTTGGCGGCGGCTTCATCCACCAGATCG
>CASBQH010000103.1 GCA_949127695.1 Synechococcales cyanobacterium PMM_0073 | reverse complement strand
TTTACGGTGGCGGAGGCGATCGCCGCCTTTAAGCGCAAACTACCCGGGTTCTAGCGTTTATCGCTTCACCAAAGATTTACGTATATTTACGAACAACCTATCCGGACTGGGAAAAGGGAAATTGAAGAAGGGAGTGATAGCAGCGTTTACCCATAGCCTTCCCAAAACTTTATTTAGCCCTCTCTCCTTATGGCAAACTACCTCGGCACCCCTGGCGATGATATTCTCCAGCCTCCGTTGATTGACTTGACCCAGCCTGCGTATATCTACGGATTGGGCGGCAATGACATCATTGTTGGCACAGATTTAAATGACTTGATTGATGGCGGTACAGGTGCCGACATTATGCAGGGCGATGGCGGCAGCAATACGTACCTAGTGGACGATGAAACCGATTTGGTCTTAACCAATACAGGTTTCGATACCATTTGGCTGGCTGCCCTGACGGCTATTACTTACAACATGAGCGCGTTTGCCTCGAATACGCAAAATTTGGTGCTGTTCCAAACCTCATCACTGCTCAACCACACTGTGATCGGCAATGGGCTAGCCAACGTGATCACGGGCAACAATGGCAACAACCAAATTTCGGGATTGGGCGGCAACGATACCCTCTATGGCGGCGGCGGCAACGACAATTTGGATGGCGGTACGGGCAATGATGCCATGTTTGGGGGCATTGGCAACGATACCTATTTCGTCGATAGTCCGGGCGATACCGTCCAGGACGATGCCAGCGACCCGGTTACATTCAATACGGTGATTTCCAGCATTAATTTCGTGTTGGGAGCCTACATTCGCAGCCTGGTTTTGATCGGCAGCGGCGATCTCAACGGTACGGGCAACGCCGGGAACAATTTGGTGTCTGGCACAGCCGGGAAGAATGTGCTGAATGGCGGGGTGGGTGCAGACACGATGAGTGGTGGTGGCGGTGCTAGCGGCGATTCATTTTATGTGGATAATGGGGGCGATCGCGTCATTGCCACGGGGATTGGCGACTATCCCAACAACCCCAGTCCCACCGGAGCGGGGGTGAACACGATCTTTTCGTCGATTTCGCTCAATTTAACGGGCGGTGTGGTCACCATCGGCAATGTCTATAACCTGGTGCTGACAGGTACGGGCAATTTGGCCGGGGCGGGTAATGGCCTGGGCAACTATGTGAGCGGGAACGGTGGAGACAATAGCCTCAATGGATTGGGAGGAACCGACTACCTGTATGGGCGCGGGGGCAGCGACACGCTGGACGGGGGTAGCGGTAACGATTTCCTCGATGGCGGGGCGGGAGCCGATACCTTCATTACCAGCGCCGGAGCCGATTCTTACTATGTGGATAACCTGGGCGATGTAGTGACTGGTACTGCTGGCGGGCCGCATCGGGTTTTTGCCTCGGTGAATAACTACAGCTTGGCCACCAACGCGGCTGGGGTGCGCCACCTGACATTGCAGGGCAACAGTCCGCTGGTGGCAGTGGGCAACAGTTTGAACAACAGCATGGTCGGCAATAGTGCCAACAATCAACTGTTTGGCGGCACGGGCACCGATTCGTTGTATGGGCAAGAGGGGAGCGATCGCCTCCTAGGGCAAGAAGGCGATGACTTATTAGCCGGGGGAGCTGGCGGCGATCGCTTTGCTTTTTCTGGTGTGGCAACCTTTGCGGATTTGGGGGTCGATACCCTGAATGACTTTAATACTGCGGAAGGCGACCAAATTCAGCTTTCTCGCTCGGTGTTCACGGCGTTTGCAGGTCAAAATATTGCGACTTCGCTGAGCGGTAGCCAGTTCACTACCGTCACCAGTGACTCCCTCGCTGGCGTGAGTACCGCTGCTGTGGTCTATAGCAGCGAAAGCGGCAAGCTCTACTACAACCCCGATGGTGCCATTGCCGGGTTTAGTGGTGGCGGCTACTTTGCTCGCTTGCAGGGCATCCCGGCACTGGCAGGGACGCAAGTGCTGATCAGCGCCTAATCACTCAGCGCCTAATCCATCACCACCGCCTAATCCCTCACCGCCTAATCCATCACCTATGGCGACCCTGCTACCCATTTCTGCCATTGTGCCAACACGCGATCGCCCCCAGCCGCTATCGCGGATGCTGCATAGCCTCGCCGCTCAGTCGGCACAGCCCGCAGAGTTGGTCGTGGTCGATGCCTCCACCGATGCGCAGACCCAGCAGCTCTGCCAGAGTTCTATCCCTGGACTGGCCACCCAGATTTGCTATGAGCGGGCGATCGCCGTCGGGGCTGCTAGGCAGCGCAACCAGGCTATTATGGCTGCTACACAGCCCTATATTCTGTTCTGCGATGACGATATTTGGTTTGAGCCAGACTGTATCCGCCTCCTGTGGGACGCGTTGCAACATGACCCGGCCTTGGGCGGAATCAATGCCATGATTACCAATCAGCGCTACCTGCCGCCAGGGCGAATCAGCCGTTTGCTGTTTCGGGTGCTGCATGGGCAGTCAGAGGCTAGCTATGCTGGGCGGTGCATCGGGCCAGGGTTGAATTTGCTGCCCGAAGACCGTCCCGATTTGCCTGAAGTAGTGCCAGTAGACTGGCTAAATTTGGGCTGCACCTTGTATCGACGCGACGTTCTGCCTCATCCGCCATTTTCAATTCATTTCACCGGATATTCATTGTTTGAAGATCTAACTCTGTCGCTGACGGTGGGCAAACGCTGGCAATTGGCCAATGGCCGCACGGCGCGAATTTTTCATGATAGCCAACCGGGTGAGCACAAAAATCATGTGGGTGCAGTGGCCAAAATGGAGCTGGTCAACCGCCACTATGTGATGACGCAGGTGTTGCAGCGGCGGCACTGGCAAGATTATGGCAAGCTGGCACTGCTGCAACTGTTTGGCATTGCGGCGTCGCTGGTGTCGGCGGCGGGCTGGCGATCGCTCCCTGCCCTGCTCTGGGGCAAACTGCAAGGAATGGGGGCGATCGCCTGCGGGCATGGCACTGCCATGCCCCTACAGCATGTGTCGCATCCTCCATTGAAATTGGGATAAGATGCTGCACGCTGTGGAAGGGTTAAAGAGCCGCTGGCGCAATCTATATTACCGGGCGTTGGGTGTCAAGCTGCACGGCTATGTTTGGCTGCGACAGATTGAGATTCCGCGCCACTTCGCAGAGATTGAAATTGAGCATGACTGCGCTATCGATCGGGGCGTCACGTTACTGTGCAGCGGCGCATCCGGATCGCATCCCAAAATTTATATTGGTGCCCATACTTACATCA
>CASBQH010000102.1 GCA_949127695.1 Synechococcales cyanobacterium PMM_0073 | reverse complement strand
TTCAAGATAGTCTCTGGGTGATTGCGTTTGGCACGTTTGGAGCTGTGGGGTTAGCAAGTCTCTATACCTCTATGCTGCTGCCGGTGGTGACGCTGTTTTGGTCGCGCTATCCGGCTCGGACTTGGACAAATCCGCAGGTTGCGCCTGCTGTAGCAGTGTCAATTATAGTGGTGCTCTACATGGTAGATTGCCTCTCGAATGCGATGATCAACCCGATTTACATTTTGGCCTGCGGCGGTATTGCGGGACTGGCCATGAGTCCAGAACCCCGGCGGCAGGTTGGCCAGCAGTTTGCGCGCCGCTACAGGGCAGCTCCGGCCTTGCAAAGTCCAGAGCCGAGTTTGCTCCAGTCAGCGGCTTCAGGCTCTACCTCATCAGAGCCATAGAGAATCAGGCTGTTTTGCCTCTATGCAGGCGCTTTGGCCACAACTTTCTCTTCGTACTTCAGCTCGTTGGCGCAGGCTTGCCCCTGCTCAAAGCAGTTAGCATTGGCTAGGGTGGTTTCGGCAATTGCGGTCAGGGCATCCTGGGTGAAAAACGCCTGGTGCGCCGTAATTACTACGTTTGGGTAAGACTGAAGCAGCTGGAATACGTCATCTTGAATCACGGTATCCGAGAGATCTTCAAAAAACAGGTTGTCTTCCTGCTCATAGACATCAATCCCAAAGTAGCCGATTCTGCCAGACTTGATGCCTTCAATGGCGGCTCTGGTGTCGATCAGCTGGCCTCGACTGGTGTTAATTAGCATCACGTCCTGTTTCATTTGGGCAATGGCGTTGGCGTTGATTAAATGCTCGGTGGCGGGCAAGAGCGGGCAATGCAGCGAAATAATGTCGCAGTTTTCAAATAGCTCAGGGAGCTCGACGTAGCGGGCAGCGCCGATGGCTTCAAAGGCTGGGTTGGGGTAGGCGTCATAGCCCAAGAGCTGACAGCCAAACCCATGCATAATCTGGGCAAACAGCATGCCAATTTTGCCCGTGCCAATCACGCCGACGGTGCAGCCATGCAGATCAAAACCCATTAGCCCCTCTAGGGAAAAATTGTCGTCGCGCACTCGGTTGTAGGCTTTGTAGAGCTTACGGTTGAGCATCAGCACCAGCCCTACTGCATGTTCGGCGACCGAATAGGGCGAGTAGGCCGGGACGCGGGCGACTTTGATCTCCAGCTCGGCGGCGGCTTTTAGGTCAGTTTGGTTGAAGCCAGCGCAGCGGTGCAGCAGATACTTCGTGCCATTGGCGGCCAGAATTCGCAGCGTTTCAGCGTTGGCGCTGTCGTTGACGAAAATGCAGACAGCGGGAATGCCTGCGGCGAGTGATGCGGTAGTTTCGTTCAGCTGCGGCTCCAGGTATACCAGCTCGTGGCTATTGCGCTTGGCGTTGGCGGCATCAAAAAACTGGCGATCATATTTGCGCGTGTTGAACATCGCAATTTTCATAAGCACACCTCTGAAGAAAAGAATTGCACCGAAAAACGCAGGGGAGGAAAACCTCCCACCCTGCCTGAGGATTCAATCAAACTAGCCTGCGACGGTCTGCTTGCGCTTGAAGGTCGCTGCGCCTGCGTATTTCGCCTTGTCGCCCAGCTCGGCTTCAATCCGCAACAGCTGGTTGTATTTGGCCAGACGCTCGCCCCGCGCTGGGGCACCGCTCTTGATTTGGCCGGTGGCTTTGGCTACCACCAGATCGGCAATGAAGTCGTCAGGGGTTTCGCCAGAACGGTGGCTGACCATGCAGCTATAGCCGCCCGCGTGGGAGTCGTCGATCGCGGCAATGGTTTCGGTGATTGAGCCAATTTGGTTGACTTTAATCAAGGTGCTGTTGCCCACGCCGTCGGCAATCGCCTGCTGGATGATTTTGGGATTGGTGACAAAGGCATCGTCGCCCACTAGCTGAATGCGGTCGCCCAAGCGCTGGGTCAGCAGCTGCCAGCCCGACCAGTCTTTTTCGCCCAGCCCGTCTTCAATAGAGACAATTGGGTATTGGTTCACCCAGCTTTCCCAGAGCTGGATCATTTCTTCGGTGGTTTTTTTGCTGTGGTCGGATTTGAAGAACAGGTAGGTGCCGTCTTCTTGGTATAGCTCGCTGGTGGCGGGGTCGAGCGCGATCGCAATATCGTCGCCGGGACGTAAGCCCGCTTTCTCGATGCCTTCCAGGATCAAGTCCAGCGCCTCGACGTTGGCTTTCAGGTCGGGGGCAAAGCCGCCTTCGTCGCCTACGCCCGTGCTGTAGCTCTTGGCTTTCAGGATAGATTTGAGCGCGTGATAGACTTCTGCGCCCATCTGCATGGCAAGGCTGAAGCTGGAGGCTCCGACCGGCGCAATCATAAATTCCTGGAAGTCTACGCTGTTGTCGGCATGCATTCCACCGTTGAGGATATTGAAGCAGGGCACGGGCAGCAGGTAGGTATCGTCGCCGCCCAAGTAAGCATAGAGCGATTTGCCGTGAGCTGCCGCGCCTGCCTGCGCCAGCGCCATCGAAACGCCCAGAATTGAGTTTGCGCCCAGATTCGACTTATATTCGGTGCCGTCCATTTCCAGCATTTTGTGGTCGGCAGCGGCCTGATCGGTGCCATCCATGCCTTTGAGCGCCTTGGCGATCGGGTCGTTGACGTTAGCGACGGCCTTCAGTACGCCTTTGCCGCCATAAACCGCCTTGTCGCCATCGCGCATTTCGAGCGCTTCGCGGCTGCCGGTCGAAGCGCCTGAAGGTACGGCAGCACGGCCAAAGCTGCCGTCTTCCAGCTTCACATCGACTTCCACAGTCGGATTGCCGCGCGAGTCCAAAATCTGTCTGGCCTGAATCGACTGAATTGCTGTACTCATACTCAACCTCTAGATGTAATCGTGATTTTAGATGAGAAAGGGGTGCGCTAAAGCTACACCCCTTAAAACTCGTCAGCCTAGTAAGGCCATTTCCAGTTCATCACGTCAGGACGGTCGATCCCATGCTCGAAGGCATAGTTGCGGCAGGAGATCTGCTCGTCTTTCAGCATTTCTTTAACATGTGCGCCAGCTACCTTCAGCTTCGGCACCCGGTCGATCACGTCAATCGCAATGCTGAAGCGGTCGATCTGGTTGCAGATTGCCAGCTCCAGCGGCGTGTTGATGTTGCCTTTCTCCTTGTAGCCGCGCACATGCAGGTTGTCGTGGTTGGTGCGGCGATAGGTCATGCGGTGGATCAGCCAGGGGTAGCCGTGGAAGTTGAAGATCACCGGCTTGTCGAGCGTGAACAGGCTGTCGAAGTCACTGTCGCTGAGGCCATGCGGGTGCTCGGTGGCGGGCGAGAGCTTGAACAGGTCGATCACGTTGATGAAGCGGATCTTCAGGTCGGGGAAATGCTCCCGCAGCATTACCGAAGCCGCCAAGTTTTCCTTGGTCGGGATATCGCCTGCCGAAGCCAGCACCACGTCCGGCTCCACGCCTTCGTCAGTGCTCGCCCATTCCCAGATATCGATCCCCTTGATGCAGTTGCGAACCGCCGCATCCATATCGTGATATTGCAGGTGAGCCTGCTTATCCGAGACAATCACATTCACGTAGTTCTCGCTCTTGAGGCAGTGATCCACCACCGAGAGCAGCGAGTTGACATCTGGCGGCAGGTAGATCCGGACGATTTCCGGACTCTTGTTCATCATCACGTCCAGGAAGCCCGGATCTTGATGGGTGAAGCCGTTGTGGTCTTGCCGCCAAACGGTGGAGGTGATCAGCAAATTCAGCGAAGAAACCGACTGCCGCCAGTTGATATGCTTGCAGATTTCTAGCCACTTGGCATGTTGACCCACCATTGAGTCAATTACATGGGCGAACGACTCGTAGGTGGAGAAAAAGCCATGCCGCCCGGTGAGCAGATAGCCTTCCAGCCAGCCTTCCAGCGTATGCTCGCTCAGCATTTCCATCACCCGGCCATCGGGCGAGATCTCGGTGCCGTCGGCATCTTCGGGAAAGTATTCGGCAATCCAGAATTTCTTGCTGACCTGGTAAATATCGCCCAGCTTGTTGGAGGTGTTTTCGTCGGGGCCAAACACGCGGAAGCTATTCATGTTATTCCGCATCACGTCGCGTAGGAAGACGCCCGTAGGCTGAGTGTTGCCCGCTTCAATCACGCCCGGTGTCTCGATGTTGATGCCGTATTTACGGAAGTCGGGCATGTTCAGCTCTTTGCGGAGCAGACCGCCGTTGGCATAGGGCGTAGAGCCGAGCCGCTTGGTACCGGTGGGGGCAATTTCTTTAATTTCGGCCTTGAGCGCGCCTTGCTCGTCAAACAGCTCTTCTGGCCTGTAGCTCCGCATCCAGTCTTCCAGAATCTGTAGGTGCTCTGGGTTATTGTGCATTGCGCCCATTGGCACCTGGTGCGAACGCCAGAAGCCTTCCACCTTGTGGCCGTCGATATCGCTGGGGCAAGTCCAGCCTTTGGGACTCCGCAGCACAATCATCGGCCAGCGCGGACGAGTGGGAATCCCGCTGCTGCGAGCTTCCTGCTGAATTTTTTTAATTTCAGCCACGCAGTGATCCATCGTCGCGGCCATCGCCTGGTGCATCGACTCAGGATCAGAGCCTTCGACAAAATAAGGCACCCAGCCGCAGCCCCGGAAGAACTGCTCTAGCTCCTCGTGGCTGATCCGAGCAAAAATCGTCGGGTTGTTGATCTTGTAGCCGTTCAGATGCAGCACGGGCAGCACCGCGCCATCCCGAATTGGGTTCAAGAACTTGTTGGAATGCCAGGAAGTCGCCAGCGGGCCGGTTTCCGATTCGCCATCTCCCGGCATCGTCACCACAATTAGGTCTGGGTTGTCGAAGGCCGCGCCAAAGGCGTGGGAAAGGCTGTAGCCCAGCTCGCCGCCCTCGTGGATTGAACCGGGGGTTTCGGGGGTGCAGTGGCTGCCAATGCCGCCGGGGAACGAAAACTGGCGGAAGAACTGCTGCATCCCAGCTTCGTCTTCAGTGCAGTGTGAGAAGAAATCGGAGTAGCTGCCTTCCAGGTAGCAGGGGCCGATAAATCCAGGTGCGCCATGCCCCGGCCCGACCATAAACAGCATGTCTTGATCGAGCTTTTTGATGATCCGGTTGATATGAATATAGAGGAAAGAAATTCCAGGGCTAGAACCCCAGTGCCCCAGCAGGCGGTTTTTGATCTGGCTGTCGGTGAGTGGCTCTCGCAGCAGCGGATTGGTCTTGAGATAGATCATGCCAATCGCCAGGTAGTTGGCGGCGCGCCAGAAAGCGTGCATTTTGTACAGCTCATCGTCAGAGAGCGGTGCGCCTGACACGGTAGCCCGCGCTTTACCAAATGCGCTCAGTGAGGACATATCAACGGTGGGTCTTTCGGGAGTTGCTACCATAGTGCTCCAAATGCCTGACAGGGTAATGGGTTCACTTGGCTGAAGGGCTGCTATAACTAGCGCCCAATCATCCCAAGCCTTCACGGGGATCATCTGCTGGAGATACCTGGCATCCAATCCCTGAGGATTCAACTAGACCTTTTTTCAACCGAATATCTTCAGCCGAAAGCGGTGTTCGTTGCTGGCATTATAGGGCAGGTAATTCTGGCTTGTTTAGTAAGTTAGACACAGTATTTAGGGAAATTCAGGCAGCTGATCACGCCTAAACTGCGGCTTGCCGATCAGGTTGACCGCAAAGCCGCAGTTTAGGATCACTTAAGATTTGTGCTCAGGCTGGGGTCAGCTGCATCAGGCTTTCCAAGGTTTGCAGCAGCATCTGCTCGTTGTAGGGCTTAGAAAAATAGGCGCTGGCTCCCAGACTCATCGCCAGGTGGCGGTGCTTTTCGCCGCTGCGCGAGGTGAGCATCGCCACCGGAATTGCTCTGAACTTTGGCGTTGACCTAATTTGGGTCAAAAACCCATAGCCATCCAGTCGCGGCATTTCAATATCACAAATTACCGCCTGCACAGCCAGCCCTGCCGAGAGCCGGTCAATTGCATCTTGGCCATCTTTGGCCTGCGCCACCTGATAGCCCGCTCGCTCTAAGGTCAAGGCTAAGAAGCGCCGCACGTTGATCGAGTCATCGACAATCAGGACAGTCGGCTGGCGGGGCTGGCCGCTGAGCGCGGCTGGTGGGGCAGACTGAGCCAGATGAGTCGGCAAAAAGGCAGTGGTTCGCAGGCTCTCTAGCTGACTGCGCTCGCAGCTGGCAATCCAGTAGAGCAAGTCTGTGAAGCT
Organism: Synechococcales cyanobacterium PMM_0073; assembly: GCA_949127695.1. Classification (GTDB taxonomy): domain Bacteria; phylum Cyanobacteriota; class Cyanobacteriia; order Elainellales; family Elainellaceae; genus Elainella. The sequence continues at coordinate 487 of CASBQH010000102.1, read as the reverse complement.
GACCAGCGGCACCACGCGCCCGTCGCCCAAGATAGCGCAGCCGCTAAATCCAGGCGGCAGCGGCAAGCCGCCTTCCACCTGCCGAATCGCCACCTCTTGTTCCCCCCAGCAGCAGTCCACTTGTAGCCCCAGCCATTGATCTGCGCTGGAGTTCGCGTGATTGGCATTGGCCTGATTGGCATTGGCCTGATTGATCAGCAGCACGGTCGGCACCGCAATCGCCGCCTGATTATCAAGCCGCTCAACTGGATAAGGGCGCTGAAACTTTAGCCACTGCGAGAGCTGGATCAGCTGCACCATGCTGCCATTCCAGCTAAATGCCTGGTTGCCTGCGGTGGCAATGACCTGCTCCGGCGGCACCACCGTGATTTCGGCAATGGCATCGGTGGGAAAAGCCAGCAGCATTCCCCGGCATTCGGCAATTAGCACGCGTGCGACCGAAAGCGTGAAGGGCACCGAGAGCGTAAAAGTAGTGCCAACTCCGGCC
>CASBQH010000101.1 GCA_949127695.1 Synechococcales cyanobacterium PMM_0073 | reverse complement strand
GTGGCGATGCAGAAGGCGTTTGGCTGGCGCAGGTATTGCAGCGGCTAGGCGCAGCCGTCAGCCTGATTCACGGCGGCGGCTTTTTGCCCCAGGCTGACCCAGAGGCCGAGCGCTTGCTGCAAATGCAGCTGGAGGCCGATGGCGTCACGGTTTTTACCCAGGCAGAGGCGACGCAGCTGCGGCAAATTGACCAAAAAACCTGGGTGCAGGTGGGCAATCAGGCCATTGAAGCCGAGGCAGTTTTGCTGGCTCGGACTCGGCTGGCGCTAGAGTCGCTGAACTTAGAGACCGCAGGCGTGAAGTGGCAGCCTGATCGAATTTGGGTGAATCGCAGGCTGCAAACCACTCAGCCTCGGATCTATGCCTGCAATTCAGCGGATTTCGCTGAGGCTGATATTGCAGTCCATAACGCGCTGGGGTTTCTGGCCAAGCAAATCCGAACGCCGCAAATCTGGTCGCTGCCGACTGCGCCCGAAATTGTGCAGCTGGGGCTGAGCGAACCGGAGGCCGTCCAGCGCTATGGTACATCGGTGCAGATTGGCCGACAGTGGCTGAAGCAGTCAGCTGCCAACCAAATGCGAGGCGAGTTGACTGGCTTTGTGAAGCTGATTGCCCATGCCAACGGCAAAATCTTGGGGGCAGCTGCTGTTGGCACAGGAGCCAGCGACTGGATGGGCGAGGTGGCGCTGGCGATGCAGCAAAACCTGAAGCTAAAGGCGCTGGCTGCATCGCCAGCCCTCTCGCCCAGCAGCCAGCAGATTCGCCAGATTGCCGCTGAAATGCAGCTCCAGCAGCGCCCTAGCTGGCAAAAGGAGCTGCTGGAAACCTGGTTTGATTTTCGCCGCGCTCGCTAGATTGGGCTAGACCTTGGCCAGCGTCACCTGCTCGGCCTGATCTTGATATTTGCCGCGCCGCGTTTCGTAGCTGACTTCGCAGGGCATCCCTTCCAAGAACAGCAGCTGCACTACGCCTTCATTGGCATAGATGCGGCAGTCGGCGCTGGATGAGTTGGAAAACTCTAGCGTTAAATGCCCCCGCCAGCCTGCTTCAGCCGGAGTCAGGTTGGCAATCAGGCCAATTCGGGCATAGGTGCTTTTACCAATGCAGATCACCGTGACGTTTTCGGGCACCTGCAAGCGCTCTAGTGCCACGCCGAGGCCGTAAGAATGTGCCGGAATTACAAAGTAATCGCCGTCTTCGTCGGTTTGTAAAGAGACTGGCTCCAAGTTATGCGGATTAAAGCGCTTTGGGTTGACCACCGTTCCGGGCACATGCCGAAATACCAGAAACTCAGCAGGCGAGAGCCGAATATCGTAGCCATAAGACGACAGCCCATAGCTGACCACCGGACGCTTCAGCCCGTTGCCATCTACCGACACCGACCGAATCAAGCTCGACTCAAAGGGCTGAATCATCCCGGTTTTAGCCTGCTCTATAATCCAGCGATCGTTTTTAATCATGGGAATTGCCTCCAAAGATTTCTGCCTGATATTTTTTGCCCACAGAAGCGCAAAGGATAGCTTAAGTTTGCTCAAAGCCAAGCCAAGTTTAATTTTTAAATAGACATTCCGGCAGCGGTTTCGCTAAAAATTGAGCATTCGCCCCAAATATTCCATCCTCATGTTTCCAATTTTCTATTCTGACCAGTTTTTAGAGCATGACACTGGCGCTTACCATCCTGAAAATGCCGGTCGGCTCACTGCCATTACCCGCGCCCTCAAAGCAGCAGACTGGGCAGATCAACTCGACTGGCAGCAGCCCAAGCCCGCTAGCCTTGCCGATTCACGCTTAGCGAATGCCCTTTATGCTGTGCATCCGCAGGGCTATGTCGAGGCCGTTGGTCAGCTTGCAGCCGCAGGCGGGGGGCAGATCGATCCCGACACCGTAGTTTCATCCCGCAGCTATGATGTCGCCCTGCTCGCCGTTAACGCTTGGCTAGATGGCGCGGATCGCGTCATGCAAACAGGTCAGCCTGCCTTTGTGCTGGCGCGTCCGCCCGGACATCATGCGCTGGCCAGCGGCGGCATGGGCTTCTGCATTTTTTCAAATGCCGCCATTGCCGCCCATTATGCCCTGACTCAAGGCGCAGCCCGAGTTGCGATTCTCGACTGGGATGTGCATCACGGCAACGGCACGCAGGCAATCGTCGAATCGGAGCCGCAGATTCACTATTGCTCGCTGCATCAGTTTCCGCACTATCCCGGTACGGGGGCAGCGTCAGAACAGGGACAGCATCACAACGTCCGCAATTTCCCAATGCCAGCAGGCAGCAGCCTCAGCGACTATCTGCCGATTTTTGAGCAGCAGATTTTGCCCTGGCTGAACGCGCTTCAGCCCGATTTGCTAATCGTCAGCGCAGGCTACGATGCAGTCAAGGCCGATCCGCTGGCGCAGATTTCGCTTCAGCCAGCCGATTTTGGAGTATTTACAGATTTGCTGCTGCAAGTGACGCCCAAAATGCTGTTTGGCCTGGAAGGTGGCTACGACTATGAGGCTCTAGGGCAGTCGGTGGTGAGCACGATTGAGCGCTGTCTTGCGGGCTGAGGCGCAGAGGAACTGTACAGCCGCTATCTGCCGAACAGCGCAGCCGATTATCTGGGCATCAGCTCTGAATCTTGGCGGTACATTGAGAATTGACTGGGGGTCAACGGCGAGCCGCTGAGCATCAGGCGGGATAGTTTGAGCTTTGGGGCTGATGCTTGGAGATTCAAGCGCGATGTTCAGAGTAGCGGGCGTGATGTTTAGAGTATCGAGCGTGATGCTCTGAGGTTCAAGCGCGATGCTTAAAAGTTCAAGCGTGATACTCGGTGTTACGTCAGCCTAGTTGGCGGGTGCGGTCGTGGTGCTGGCGGGTTTGGCGGGCTTGGTTCTGATTGCTTTGAACAAGCTGCCTAGTTGCTCGGCGATGGCTTTGAGTCCGGGTGTTTTCTTGGCGGCAGTTTTGACGTAATCATAAACCGTGAGGCTGCTGCTCATGGCTTCGCTGCTGACGGCCACCAGGGTATCGTCTACCTGTTCGGTGAGCTGGTTGAGCAGCATCAATAGCTCGCTGAGGTCGGCGGTGAGGCGGTAGTCGTTGCTGAAACCGTCGAGGTCGAAGCTGGCGGGCAGAATATTGCGGTTGCTTTGGGCGGCGTTGAGGCTGTTTTGGACGAAGGCGAGGCGCTTGTCGCCCATTTTGTAGAGCCGCTTGCGTTCGTCGGCGCTAAGGGTAATTAGAAACGGCAGCTTTTGCTGAATGGTGGTGATGGCCTGCTTGATGGCCTGACGGTCGGCATCGGAGAGAGAAACGTTGAGGTCTTGGTACGGCATGATGGCAATCCTGATTGCAATGAATGTACCCTGCTAGCGTTCCCGTGGGGCGGCGTTGAATCGAATTTCTTGCCGAGGGTCTGTCCAGAATTTTGTGTCAGTCCAGCTTTCTGGCTCCGTTACGTCCTGCCCGCGAATAAATTGCGGGCTAGTGAGAGAAGTCTGCTGAAGCAGACTGGGCAAGGATTTCAGTGCACTTTAGTGTACTTGCTCCATTAGCCCGCAATTTATTCGCGGGCGAACCCAGCCGCGCAACGAAACCCAGAAATTTACAGATTCTTGCACAAGTCAATTGAGCTGGGTTAGTCTGGCGGCAACACTCCCTGTTCGGGGCATCTGTTTATGCCGGTCACTTTTACGTTTGATTTGAGTCAGCAGCATTTTGAGCTGCGCTGTGGAAACCAGGTGCGGCGATTGGTGCAGTCGGAGCTGGTGGCGCTGATTGAAGACTGCGAGCAGTGCTACTACACCGGACGATCCAGAGATAGCCGGGGGCGACTCTATGACCTACCAGCGGAACTGGTAGAGATGGGGCAGCGGCTTTACCAGTGGCTGGATGGAGTCGAGGGCTGGCTGCGGCGCGTGTTGAATGGCGGCAGCTCGCAGAGCTTTGTGTTTGATCTAGTTCAGTCGCGCGAGACGCAGGCATTAAACAACGACACTGACTCAATTGCGCTGCGGCTGGCGCATTTGCCCTGGGAGCTGCTGCATGATGGCCAGGAGTTTTTAATCAAACAGCAGAAGCTGAATCTGCCGCCCTTGCGAGTGGTGCAGCAGCGCGGCGGGCAGGATGGAGCCATCGCAGCGCCGCCACCCGCAAACCGGCCATTGCATTTGCTGCTGATGGCGACTTCGCCAGACT
>CASBQH010000100.1 GCA_949127695.1 Synechococcales cyanobacterium PMM_0073 | reverse complement strand
GCTGTTTTTCGCCCAGATCACCTCCCCCTTATTTCCAGTCGGCGGCATGACCAGCATTGATCACGCCGATCTGAACTGGCTGGGCAAAATTCTTGATATTGGCTGGCATTTGATCTTGCCGACGCTGGCGCTCAGCATTACCAGCTTTGCCGGATTGCAGCGGATCACGCGGGGCGAATTCCTCGATGTGCTGCGCCAGGACTATATCCAGACCGCCCGCGCCAAGGGGCTTTCAGAGCGCCGCGTCATCTATGTTCACGCCCTGCGGAACGCGATTAACCCACTCGTGACGCTGCTGGGCTTTGAGTTTGCTAGCCTGCTGGGCGGCGCATTTATTACCGAAACCTACTTTAGCTGGCCAGGGCTGGGGCGCTTAACGCTGCAAGCCGTGCAGTCGCAGGATCTCTATCTGGTGATGGCTAGCCTGATGATGGGCGGCGTCATGCTAATTCTGGGCAACCTGCTGGCCGATCTGGCGCTCAAAGGCATTGATCCCCGAATCAAGCTGTCCGAGCTGAACTAAGCCGGACTCAACAGCCGCGCTGAGCCAGAATGTTTTTTGGCTCCTTGCTAAAAGCAAAACACGATGCCGTAAGATAAGGGGATGCCCAAAAGTCAGCCTATGTCGCGGCAGCTTGCCGTGCTGGCAGCAGACTGCTAGGCGTGATCCACAACAAGCTGCTACATTGGCTGCTGCATCAAGATTTAGAAGGAACTGGTATGAGTCAAGAAGAGATTTACAATCGAGTCAAGAAAATTGTGGCTGATCAGCTCAGCGTTGATCCCAGCGAGATCAAGCCGGAAGCCAGCTTTGCCAACGATTTGGGCGCAGATTCTCTAGATACAGTTGAGCTGGTAATGGCGCTGGAAGAGGAGTTTGATATCGAGATCCCGGATGAGGCGGCAGAAGGAATTGCCACCGTTCAAGCGGCAGTAGACTACATCAATGATAAAGCGGCGGCTTAGCTGATTTTAGAGCGCGTTATTTAAAGCACAATTCGGGGCGGACAGCGGTTCGCCCAGAATTTATTCATAGGTTATTTTCTCGGTTTGGGCAAAAGACCCAAAAATCCCGTCATGACGATTGAGCTAAAGCGAGTGGTAGTGACCGGCTTGGGGGCAATTACGCCGCTGGGCAACACGGTGGCCGAATATTGGCAAGGACTGGTTAGTGGCCGCAACGGCATTGCGCCAATTACGCTGTTTGATGCCTCCAAGCATGACAGCCGGATTGCGGGCGAGGTCAAAGGCTTCGATCCGCTCACCTACCTTGACCGCAAAGAAGCCAAGCGGATGGACAGGTTTGCCCAGTTTGGCGTCTCGGCCAGCAAGCAGGCGCTGGCTGACGCTGAGTTTGTGATCAATGACCTCAACGCCGAGCAGGTGGGCGTGATCATTGGCACTGGCATTGGCGGGCTAAAGGTGATGGAAGAGCAGCAGGAAATCTACCTGAATCGCGGCCCCGATCGATGCAGCCCGTTCATGGTGCCCATGATGATCGCCAATATGGCCGCTGGCCTGACCGCGATTCAAACCGGCGCAAAAGGCCCGAACAACTGCACCGTCACCGCCTGCGCTGCTGGCTCCAATGCGATTGGCGATGCCTTCCGGCTGGTGCAGCGCGGCTACGCCCAGGCCATGATCTGCGGCGGCACTGAGGCTGCGGTGACGCCGCTGTCGTTTGCCGGGTTCTGCTCCTGTCGCGCCATGTCCACCCGCAACGATGACCCAACCCACGCCTCGCGTCCGTTTGACGTTGGCCGCGATGGGTTTGTGATGGGCGAAGGCTCCGGCATTTTGATCCTAGAAGAGCTGGAACATGCGCTGAGCCGAGGCGCGAAAATCTACGCCGAAATTATTGGCTACGGCATGACCTGTGACGCCTACCATATGACCAACATTGCACCGGGCGGCGAGGGCGCGGCCAGAGCCATGTCGCTCTGCCTCAAAGATGCAGGCGTTATGCCAGAGCAAGTCAGCTATATTAATGCTCACGGCACCAGTACGCCCGTCAATGACCCAAACGAGACGGCGGCAATCAAAACCGTGTTTGGCAACCATGCCCATCGGCTCACCGTCAGCTCCACCAAGTCGATGACCGGGCATCTGCTGGGCGGCTCTGGCGGGATTGAGGCGGTGGCTTCGGTGATGGCGGTGGCGCATGATCGCGTACCGCCCACGATTAATTTAGTCAACCCCGACCCAGCCTGCGACCTCGACTATGTGCCCAACCAGAGCCGTGAACAGACCGTCGAGCTAGCCATGTCAAACTCGTTTGGGTTTGGCGGGCATAACGTAACGCTGCTGTTTAAAAAATATCAATAGGGCAATGGCCGTCTCTGCATCTCCCGCATCTGGAGCGATCGAAATTCGTACCGTCAGCAGTCCGCAGGAGCAGGAGCTATTTCTGGATCTGCCGCAGCGCGTCTATGCGGGCGATCCTAACTGGGTGCAGCCGTTTCGTAGCAGCATGGCCAAGCAGCTCTCGCCGGAAAATCCGTTTTTGGAATATGGCCGAATGCAGCCGCTGATTGCCCTGCGGCAAGGGCAGGTGGTAGGCCGGATCGTCGCAGCCGTGAATCAGCGGCTGATTGAGCGAGAAGGGCAGCAGGTAGGGCTGATGGGCTTCTTTGAATGCCTGAATGACTTTGCAGTGGCAGAGCGCCTGCTGGATGCGGCCTGCGACTGGCTGCGCGGGCAGGGCATGACGCAGGCACGCGGGCCAATTGATCTCTCAACCCACAATGGCTGCCTGTTTTTGGTCGAGGGCTTTGAAACTCCGCCCCTGATTTTAATGCCCTACAATCCGCCCTACTATCCGCAGCTGATTGAGCAAGCGGGCTGGCATAAAGTCCAGGATGCCTATTCCTACAATTTTCCGCTGGATATCCAGCTGCCGCCTGAATTTGAAAAGGGCTATCGGATTGCCTGCAAGTCAGGCGTGACGTTTCGGCCAGTTCGCACCAAAGGCGAGGGATTTGAGGCCGATGCCCGCAGCATCTACCGCCTGACCAGCCAAATGTTTGCCAACAACTACAGCGCCACTCCCCGCACTGAGGAAGAGTTTCTGGCAGAGGCGCATGACCTGCAAAGCCTGATTGACCCAGATCTGTTTCCAATTGCTGAGCATAACGGCCAGATGGTCGGCTACTGGATGGGCTTGCCCGACTACAACATTGCCCTGAAGCAGATCAACGGCAAGCTCGACTGGCTGGGGACGCTGAAGTTTCTCTGGTATCGCCGCCAAATTAACCAGGGGCGAGCCGTGCTGTTCTGTTCACTGCCCGAATACCGCCGCAAAATGGTGCCGCTGGCGCTGATTTACCTGGGAATGCAGGGCGGCATTAAAAAAGGCAAGCCTTATAAACGGGCTGAGCTGGGGCATGTGTTTGAAAGCAACTCGGCCTCGCGGCGCTTGATTGAGGCGGTGGGTGGCCAGATCTGCAAGACTTATCGAATGTACGAAAAATCGCTGGAGTCTGCCTGATGAAAGCCCTTGTTACTGGCGCGAGCGGCTTCACGGGTTCGCATTTGGTCAAAGCCCTAGAGCAGCAGGGGCATCAGGTGGTGGCGCTCGTCCGCAAAACCAGCGATCTGTCGCGGCTGTCCGGGACGCAGGCTCAGCTTATCTATGGCGATATCACCGACCGAGCGGCCTTGCAAACGGCAATCAGCGGCGTAGACTGGCTGTTTCACCTGGCTGCCTATGTTGAGCTGGGAATTGTCGATGCGGCTAAAATGCAGCAGATCAACGTTGAAGGCACCAGAGCTGTGCTGGAAACTGCCGCCCAAGCCCCCAGCCTCGCGAAGTTAGTCTATTGCAGCACAATTGGCATCTACGGCGATACGGCTGGACAGGTGATTGACGAGCGCTTTCAGCGGCAGCAGGCTGGCTTCTCTTCAGCCTACGACTCAACCAAGTATAAGGCACAGCAGCTCGTCGATCAGTTTGCCGCTGCGGGACTGCCTGCCGTCAGCCTGATGCCTTCCGGGATTTTTGGGGCAGATGATCCGCATTTTGGCCCAGTGCTGCAAGCTTTTCTCAAGGGCAAGCTCAAGGTCTGGGCAGGCGGCGAGCGGATCACCGGAATTGTGCATGTGGATGACTTGGTGGCGGCAATGCTGCTGGCCGCCGAAAAGGCCAGCCCTGGCTCACACTACATTATTTCGACTGGCGATATGACCACCCGCGCCATGTTTGAGTTTTTTAGCCGCGAAACCGGAGTGGCAGCTCCCTGGGAAGCGCCTAAACCGCTGGTGCAGCTTGTGGGCAACCTGCTTGACCCAATTGGTCGGCTCTCTGGCTGGCAGCCGCCAATCAGCCGCGAGCGGGTTCACTATCTTTACGAGCGCTGCGTGCGCGTGGACGGCAGCAAAGCCAAAACCGAGCTAGGCTGGCAGCCGCGTTCGGTGGAGCAAACCCTGCGCGATTCGCTGGGGCGCTAGGCTCCGAGCTAGGCCAGCCGCTCCTCGCGACCGCCGCCGCCCAGCTGGGTCGATTGCAGCAGCCCGTCTTCAATATGCACCACTCGGTCGGCTTCTTCAATAATCCGGGTGTCATGCGTCACCATCACCACCGTGCGGTTGTGCTCTTTGGCCAGCTTCCGCAGCAGCGCTACCACCGCCTGACCGCTGCGTGAATCTAGCGCCGCCGTGGGTTCGTCGGCCATAATAAACTGCGGATCACCCGCCAGCGACCGAGCAATTGCGACCCGCTGCTTTTGCCCGCCTGAGAGATCGCGCGGCAGACTGCTGGCCTTGCCCTCTAGCTCCACCTGTTCCAGCAGCCGCAGAGCCTCTTGCTTGGCCGAGCGTCCTTTCATCCCCTTCATTTCCAGCGCCACCACAATATTTTCTAGGGCAGTCAGCGCCGGGAACAGGTTGAATTCCTGGAAGATAAAACCAATATTTTTCAGCCGAAACCGCGCCAGCTGCGAACGCGACATCCGAGTGAGGTCTTGCCCCAACAGCGAGACGCTGCCTGCTGTGGGGGTGAGGATGCCGCCCAAAATCGACAGCAGCGTGGTTTTGCCGGAGCCAGAAGGCCCCATCAGCAGCTGAATATCGCCGCGATAGACATCAAGGTCAATGTTTTTGAGCGCCTGAAACCGCTGGCTACCGCTTTGAAAGACCATCTCGACGCCGCGTGCCACAATTGCTCTTGCCCCGGCTTCGGCTGTGCCTGCTGCATTTTTGCCCGGGTTGAAGGCTGGTGCTGGCTCGGTAAAGTTGATTTGGAAGTTAATTGGCGTCGCAGTCATGAGTCGTTTTGGGTGGTAAATCGCGGCTCGGTCTAAAGCTGTCTAAAACTTAGTAGATGCAGGGTCTTTTACTTTATGCAGTATGCGGGCTTTTCACAGGGATAGTTTGGAATCTGGCACAGTCTTGGATCTGGCACAGCCACAGAGCGAAAGCGTTGTAGCCTTGAGGCAACTGCCTAAGCTTGGTCTAAAATCGCATCTGGCACATCACAATCTGTCATATTTGCAAGCTGCTCGGTGAGGGTAGATCCACAGGCATTGAGGCAGAATTCGGACTAGAGCAGTTTTTAGCCCCGTGTGATGACTTAAACATTACGATTTAAACACAATCGCTGGATCAACCCTTGTCACCTTCTGGATCGCAAAGACAGCGGCTCCCACACACATAAACACCGTCAGCCCCAGTATTCCAACCGCCATCAGGGGCGTGATCAAAATCATGATCCCTTGAGTCTGAAACGTCCAGATGCCCAGGCCAAAGCAGAGCGCCAGACTGGGAACATAGCCCAGCACCCCCATCCAGAGCGCCTGCCGAATAATAATTCCATAGACCACCCCATCTGAAACGCCCATCGCCTTCAGCGTCGCAAACTCCTTCATATGGTCTGACACTGACGAATAGAGAATTTGCCCCACAATCACAATCCCCACAATCACGCCTACCGTGGCTCCGAGTCCTAAAATAAACCCGACTCCCGTGCGCCGCACCCAGAAATCGCGGGTCTGTTTGGCCATTTCGGCCTGAGTTAGAGCCACGGTGCCAGGAATGGCGGCTTGCAGCCTCTGTTTTAGCGCTTGCAGGTCTTCTCCGGGCTGGGCGCGCACCAGCACATAGCTAATTGAGTCAGTGGCGGTGAGCGGTGAGGGCTGGGCGGTGGCGGCATTTGGCTCTTTCTGGTAAACATTGGCGCAGAGAAAATCGCCGTTTTGCAGGCGGCAGTTGAGGTTGGCAGATAGACCGCTGGTGGCAAAGGCTTTGGCGTTTTCGACTGAGGTAAATAGGTAAGGGCTAGAAGTAATCGACTGTACGCCTTTGACCAAGCCCACCAGCTTCAGCGGCGTTGACCCCAGCGAGGCCGTAGCGCCAACTTTATCGACGCCTAAGCTATCTAAAATCGACTCGTCGGCCATGACGGTGTAGGGCAGCTTCAGGTCGGCAATGCTGCCGCTTTGCAGATTAAAGCTGCTGAACAGCTTACCTTCTGGTTCAAAGCCAAACATCCGAATCGCATTGATTTCGCCGGTTGGGCTGCGCCAGATCCCGCCGGTCATGACGAGTGGCTCAGCTCTCGCCACGCCTGAAACCTGCTGCACTTGCGCCAGAGTAGCGGCTGGCATGGGCAGGGTGAGTTCCAGCTGCACCATATCTTTGTTGGCCACCCAAATGTCGGCGTCAGCATGGTCAACGATGATCCCGACCGAGCGCACAAAGCCGCTGAGCACGCCCGTCTGGATTGTCACCAGGCTGACTGCAAACATGATTCCAGCTTGCGCCACCAAAAAGCGCGGGATGTCTTCAAATAGATTTCGGCGGGCAATAGAAGACATGCTGGAACCTGGAAAGATGGGTGAACTGGCTTCAGAATACTGGCTTGAGCTGAAAAGCTTGGCAATAGTATCCGGCTTCTCTCTTATTCTGACAAGCTTTGGCTTGATTAAGTTCGGGCTTTGGGACAAGTCTTTGAGGCTAAAAGCATTTTGAGGCAGCAAGCTGATGCTGGCCTGATGCTGGACTGAAGGTTTGCTGAGAATGCTGGCATTGGGCTACAAGAGGGTTATCGCCAAAAGAAATTCATGCAGGTTTGCAGGGATTGGGCTTCGGCTGCTGAAATTTCGTGGTCGGTCGATTCAAGGCCGCTCATATCGATAGTTTCGCCTGACTGCAAGACCGAATCCGGCTGGTAGGGCGCAAATAGTCGCGTCGCTCGAACCACCTGATCGCCTTCGATAAAGCCTCGAAAACAGGCAGGCTCTGAGGCGGAGCGATGATCCCAGCCAATAATCGTGCTGCCAGATTTGCGAAACAAGACAAAGCTCGGACGTTTGCGGCTTGCTGAACTCTGATCGGGCGGCGCGAAATAGTAGCGTCCGGTGGGGAGAGCAGTCAAATCTGCACTGCTGCCGACTAATTGACTAGCAGCAACCCAAGCCGAAACAGGCGCTTCTGACTCTGTGCCGCTGCTGAATATAACAGCGGTAGCAATTCCTGCTATTAGCAAGGTACAGAAAAATTTAGAGCTTGAATTCATCTTTAGAGTGCTCGTCTTTTACTCAGCTCATTATGAACTAAACTCAATTGCCTCTGCTGGCTAAGATGCATAACTCCTGTTAAATTTTCGTATCGAGAAGTACATGAATCAAAAGAATCGATTAGCGAAGGCTTGTTTCCGCTGATCTTCTGAAAGTTTGATGGATTCAGGCAATTGGATAGAATTTTTTAGCAGAAATTCCTAGCCAAATCTATCTTCTGGAAGATCTTTGCATTTGCCATAGACTGAATAATTCTGACTGACAGCTGTGACTCCTAAGTTTTACTTAAGTTAGCGCGACTTGAAAAGATTGAGTGCTTAGCTGCCTGAAGAGATTGTGAATGTAGGGGTACATTGAATAGTTTTGAAGCGAAACTTGGAGCCTGCTATAGTGAGCAAAACTTGGCGGGTTTGAACTGAACCAGCTCAGCTCAGATTGTGAGCTGATTCGTACTTTCGGATCTAAATTTTTATAGGCTTAACTCCATGCCATCTACCGAAACTGCTACAGAGCCTCAGACTACGCCACCCGTGACCGTGTTTCTAGAGGAAGACTTTAGTGACGCCAGCGGCAGCACACCCCCTCCCGGCTGGACAATCAATGTGCTCGAAGGCAACCCCGCGACCGATCTCTGGCGCTTTGACAATCCGGGCAATCGCTCTGATACAACGATTACGCTACCTGCCCCGTTTGCAGTCTATGACAGTGACGCGATCTCAGACGACGACCAGCTAGAAGATGTTGCCTTTGTTTCGCCTGTTTTTGACGCCTCACAGTCTGAGAATGTTTACCTCAAGTTTGACCAGAACTACCTGGGGATTCCGGCAGGCGAGAATGCCAGCGTTAGCTATGTAGAAGTTTATGACGGCAGTAGCTGGACGCCTGCTGCGACCCAGGTTGAGGATGTCAACGGCACGACCCTGCTGGATTTGACCGACGAGCTAGCTGGCGTGGCGGAGGCGCAGGTGCGGTTCCGGTTTGATGGCAACTGGTCGTTTCTCTGGGCGGTGGACAATGTGGAGGTCGTAGACTACTTCGCACCAGGCGTGACGCTGCCGACCGGGCTAGTTGGAGTGAGCGAAAGCAGCGTGCCCGACCCGCTCGACTTCAAGTTTTCGCTTCAGAGCCGCCCGACTGCGCCCGTAACGCTGAGCTTTGCCATAGATGAGGCGCAGCTCAACCCCATCCAGTCGCTTACTTTCACGCCCGAAAACTGGAACATTCCCCAAATCTCTACCGTGAGCGCTGTCCCGGATGGCCTCGACGAAGGCGAAGATCAGCTCAGCGCGGTCAGCATTGTCGTGGACAGCGACGACCCAGACTACGACGGCCTCGCGCTAGAAACTGTGCCCGTGCAGATTACCGACGGCACAATTCCGGGCTATACCAGCTACCGCACGGTTGAAGAAACCTACAAAGATCTGTCGCTGCTGGCCGAAGCCAACCCCGAAATTGCCTCCTGGGTGGATATTGGCGACAGCTACAACAAGCTCACCTACGGCGGCGGCGCGGGCTACGATCTCTACTCGCTCGAACTCACCAACAAGGCCACCAACGGCCTCTACGAAAAGCCGGTGCTGTTCGTCCAGTCTTCGATTCATGCTCGCGAGTACAGTACGGCTGAAGCCAATGCTCGCTTTGCTGAGCAGCTGATCAATGAATATGGCAAAGATGCTGATATTACCTGGCTGCTCGACTACACCGATATTCGCATTGTGCCTTACGTCAACCCAGACGGGCGGAAGCTGGCTGAGCAGGGCTATTCTTGGCGCAAAAACACCAACCCCACCGTGCCTGAAGGCGTTGAGCCGGCTGAGTTTCCCAACTACGGCGTTGACCTCAACCGCAACTATGCCTCTAAGTGGGGCGAAGTCGAAGGGGGAGCCAGCACCGATCCGGCGGATTTGACCTATCAAGGGCCGTCGCCGTTTTCTGAACCTGAAAGTCAGGCGCTACACGACTATTTGCTCAAAACTTTCCCAGATCAAAAGGGTCCGGCTGACTCTGATCCGGCTCCAGATGATGCAACGGGCGTCTATCTCGACCTGCACAGCTTTGGTAATCTGGTGCTCTATCCATTTGGCTGGACGAACGAACCAGCTCCCAACCGCGAAGGGCTGCGGAATCTGGGGCTGAAGTTTGGCTATTTTACCGAACGCACCGACGGCGAAGCCTATGACGTGCAGCAGGCGATTGGCCTTTACGCCACCTCCGGCACCACCGATGACTGGGTGTACGATACCTTTGGGGTGGCAGCCTATACGCTGGAGTTGGGTAACGAATTTTTTGAGCAAAGCGACTATTTTGAGGAAACAATCGCGCCTGAAATTCTGCCCACATTGCTCTATGCGGGCAAAGCGGCTCGTCGCCCCTATCAATTGCCAGAGGGGCCTGACTCAACGGGTCTTTCGGTCTCCACCGATGAAGACGGCAAGCTGACGCTGAGCGCTACAGCAGACGCGACTCGCTATGCAGACGGCAACCTGAGTTCGGGTGGGCTAATTGAAGGACTGGATCTGCCGAACCTGAAAGACATTGCCGGAGCGCGCTACAGCGTTGATGCACCTTCTTGGGTTGAAGGCACAGCGCTGCATGAATTTGCCGCCACTGACGGCGAGTTTGACAGTACCGTGGAGCGGATTGAGGCGAGCGTTGATATCACTGGACTGGAACCGGGCGAATATACGCTGTTTGTCGAGAGCTATGACTCAGAGGGCAATTTTGGCGTGCCGACCGCTATCTTCTTGGAAGTGCCAGAACTCACGGCAGCAGAAAGCCTCACGCCTAGCTCGCTAATTCAGGTGCAGTCGGGGCAAAGGCTCGACCGGCTGGCTGGCCTGACTGGCGCTGAGTTTGGGGCAGATCTGGCGAGCCTAGCCAATTTGTCGGCAGTAACTAGCCTCTAGACCCATTGAAACTGCTAAAACGCTGGCCGCGCCCGGTCTAGACTGAGTGCGGCTGGCTAAACCTGCTGCTGATCTGCCGCTAAAAACGGTAAGGAACAACAGAAACAAAAGCTTAAAGTAAATATTAAGTAACGTTAAGATATATAATATCTAACGGTGGGTAGATGCCGAGGCTTGAAAATCGAGCCGTTTTGTCGGCTGCTTGCCGCTTGCTTTTTATTGATGCTAACAAAACGTGACTTCCAATTTAACCGCCCGTCCTCCTGTTCGCGAAGCCTTGCCGTTTACGCTGCAAGATGTTCGCAGCGCCATTCCAGCCCATTGCTTTCAGCCCAACGTGGGGCGATCGCTGGCCTACTTTTTCCTAGATATTGGCATTATCACCCTACTATTTTGGGGGGCTGTGCAGCTCGACAGCCTCTGGGTTTTGCCCTTCTACTGGCTGGCGCAGGGCACCATGTTTTGGGCGCTGTTTGTAGTGGGGCATGACTGCGGTCACGGCTCTTTTTCAAGGCATCGCTGGCTGAACAATTTGGTAGGGCATTTGAGCCACTCGCCCATTTTGGTACCCTATCACGGCTGGCGGATTAGCCACCGGACGCACCATGCCAACACGGGCAATGTTGAAACCGACGAAAGCTGGTATCCGGTCACAGAAAGTCGCTACAACCAAATGACTTGGCTTGAAAAGTTTGCCCGGTTTCAGCTGATCTTGTTTCTCTATCCGCTTTACTTATTTATGCGCTCGCCCGGTAAAAAAGGCTCGCACTTTTCGCCCAGCAGCCCGCTGTTTCGACCCAGCGAAAAATGGGATGTTTTGACTAGCACCCTCTGCTGTGCGCTGATGATTGCGGCTTTGGTCGGCGTTGGCTTCAGCTTTGGCTTCGGCTTTCTGTTTAAGTTTTATCTAATGCCCTATGTGGTTTTTGTGATCTGGCTTGATCTCGTCACCTTTCTGCACCATACTGACGCTGAAATCCCCTGGTATCGCGGCGAAGATTGGTATTTTCTCAAAGGGGCGCTTTCAACGATTGATCATGACTACGGCATCATTAATCCAATTCACCATAATATTGGTACACATGTAGTCCATCATGTATTCTTGAGCATTCCACATTACCACTTACTAGAGGCGACAGAAGCCGCCAAGCCGGTCTTGGGAGAGCATTATCGCAAGTCGGAGCTGCCGATCTGGCGGGCACTTTGGTCGGCCTATCGCAGCTGCTTTTTTGTTAGCGATCAGGGCAGCAAGGTTTACTACCAAATGCCAGTTAAAAAGTAGTTGGAAAGTAATTAGGCTGACATCCTTATATAGGTACAAATGTAGGTACAAATCAACTGCTCTCGCCTGAGCGCGCTTTTTCGTTCACTCGGCGCAGCCTCTAGCCTGGGCAGTTGGTATGATGCTCTTCATCTTTGTAAGACGAACCCCACCATGTCAGACCTTTACATATCTTGGACAGCCTACCATCAAAAGATTGAGCAGCTCGCGGCTCGGATTCATCAGTCGGGCTGGGAATTTGACCAAATTGTCTGCATTGCTCGCGGCGGGCTGCGGGTGGGCGATACGCTCTCTCGAATTTTTGGCCTGCCGCTGGCGATTCTCTCCACCTCCTCTTATCGCGGCTCCGGCAAGCAGAGCCGCAGTTCGCTGGTGTTCTCACGAGACTTGAGCATGACGACGCCGGGGCTGGGCAGCCAAATCTTGCTGGTAGATGATCTGGTGGATTCAGGAGAAAGCCTGAAGCGCACCCTCAAATGGCTCGACCGCTACTATGGCTTTTACATTGACGAAATCCGCACGGCGGTGCTCTGGTATAAAGCCTGCTCTACGATTCAGCCTGATTACCACGTGGACTATCTCACCGATAATCCCTGGATTCATCAGCCGTTTGAAATCTACGAGGAGATGAACCCAGCTAATATTAAACTAGAAGGTATCCAGCCAGAAGGTATCCAGCCAGAAGAGCTGAAAGCTGATTGAGCCTTACGATCCCTAAGAATTGCTTAAGACAGCGCCGAGCCTCCCTTTTGGCACATACGCTTACCATAGGGAGATATGCCATGCGCTAGTTTAGATAAATCTACCGTTTAAGTTAGTCCAAACCAGTCCAAATCAGCTTAAGTCAGCACCCAAAATCAGCTTATGACTAGTCAGCCCATGGATTCTGTTCGCGTAGAAGATGATCGGACAGGGACAACCGTGGCTACGCTCAAGCGAGCGCTTGCCGATAACTTGTACTACATTCAGGGAAAAGACGAAACCTTCGCCACCCTCTACGATTATTATATGGCGCTGGCCTACACGGTGCGCGATCGGCTCGTGCATCGCCGGATCAAAACCGCCCAAGCCTATTTTGAAAAAGACACCAAGATTATTTGCTACCTTTCTGCCGAGTTTCTGATTGGTCGGCTGCTGCTCAACAACCTGATCAACCTCGGCCTCTATGACCAAATGCAGCAGGCGCTGAAGGAATCTGGGCTAAATCTGGACGACCTGCTCGAAGGTGAAGAGGAGCCAGGGCTGGGGAACGGTGGACTAGGAAGGCTCGCCGCCTGCTTCCTCGACTCAATGGCCACCCTAGAAATTCCGGCGATGGGCTACGGCATTCGCTATGAGTTCGGGATTTTTGACCAATATATCCAGGACGGCTGGCAGGTGGAGTATCCTGACAACTGGCTGCGGTTTGGCAACCCCTGGGAGATTGCTCGCCCCGACTACATGGTGGAGGTAAAGTTTGGTGGGCATACCGAAACGCAAGTTGAGGCAGACGGCCATACGCTGGTTCGGTGGCTACCTGGGGTGACAGTCTACGGAACGCCTTATGATACACCTGTGCCCGGTTATGACAACAATACCGTGAACACGCTGCGGCTCTGGTCGGCAAGAGCGGGTCAAGACTTTGACTTCCATATTTTCAACGCAGGCGACTACACGCAGGCGGTTGCAGCTAAGACCTTCTCCGAGAACATCTCGAAGGTGCTCTATCCGAATGACAATACGCTGCAAGGTAAAGAACTCCGGCTACAGCAGCAGTATTTCTTTGTGGCCTGCTCGCTGCAAGATATTGTGCGTCTCTATCTACGGAAGCATCAGTCGTTTGATGCCTTCCCCGACAAGGTGGCGATCCAGCTCAACGACACCCACCCGGCAATTGGCGTGGCCGAGCTGATGCGGATTTTCCTAGACGAACATGGCTTAGAGTGGAAATACGCCTGGGATCTGACGCGGCGCACCTTTGCCTATACCAACCATACGCTGCTGTCTGAGGCGCTAGAGAAATGGCCGGTCAGCCTGTTTGGCCGACTGCTGCCGCGTCACCTGGAAATTATCTACGATATTAACCAGAGCTTCATGAATGAAGTTAACGCCAAATATCCCGGCGACTACTCAAAGCTCTCTCGCATGTCGCTAATTGAAGAAGGCGAAGAAAAGCAGGTGCGGATGGCGCATTTGGCCTGCGTGGGGAGCCATACAGTAAACGGCGTGGCGGCGCTGCATACTGAGCTAATCAAGCAGCAGCTGATGCAGGACTTCTACGAGCTCTGGCCAGATAAGTTCCAGAATAAGACCAACGGCATTACGCCTCGGCGCTGGCTGCTGATGAGCAACCCGGAGCTATCTGCCCTGATCACCGAAAAAATTGGCGACGGCTGGATTAAAGACCTCGACAAGCTGCGCCAGATTGAGCCTTACGCCAACGATCCAGAGTTTCGGCTGCGCTGGCGACAGATTAAGCAGAACCGTAAGCAAAAGCTGGCTGAGTATATTTTACGCAGCAACAATCTGGAGGTTGACCCCAACTCGCTGTTTGACGTGCAGATCAAACGCATCCATGAATATAAGCGGCAGCTACTCTGCGCCATGCATATGATTGCGCTCTATAACCGGGTCAAGGCCAATCCCAGCATGGATCTGGTGCCGCGCACCTTTATCTTTGGCGGCAAGGCGGCTCCGGGCTACTTTGTGGCCAAAATGGTGGTAAAGCTGATCAACTCAGTCGGCGAGGTGATCAACAACGATCCAGAGATGGCGGGTCGGCTTAAGATGGTGTTTTTGGCCAACTACTCGGTGTCGCTAGGGCAGTTTGCCTATCCGGCAGCTGACCTGTCTGAGCAGATTTCGACGGCGGGCAAGGAGGCATCTGGCACCGGCAACATGAAGTTCTCGCTGAACGGCGCGCTCACCATTGGCACGCTAGATGGCGCAAACGTCGAAATTCGCGAGGAGGTGGGAGCTGAAAACTTCTTCTTGTTTGGGCTGACGGCGCAAGAGGTGATGGAGAAGAAAGCCGCAGGCTATAACCCAACAGACTACTACCACGCCAACCCGGTGCTAAAGCAGGTGATCGACCAGATGGGTTCAGGCTTCTTCTCGCCCAAGGAACCTGGCTTGTTTATGTCGCTGGTAGATTCGTTGCTGCATAGCGATGAATATATGCTGCTGGCGGATTTCCAAGCCTATCTCGACTGTCAGGATCGGGTCAGCGAGGCGTTTCGGGCTCAGGATAACTGGGTGCGGATGTCGATTCTGAACGTGGCGCGGATGGGCAAGTTCTCGTCAGATCGGACGATTGCTCAATATTGCAAAGAGATCTGGCATGTAGAACCCATGCCGATTGATCTGGGCGTCTACTCGCAGGAAACTGCTGGCTTGAAAGTTACCAAAGTCGCTGAAGTTTAAGCCGCTGGTTTTTTAGCCTTGCGCCAGAACCGAAATTCTGGCGCAGAGGGTCAAACTCCTAGCGCAGCAGCACGCTCATGAATTTGCCGGGGGCAAACGGCACGGGAACCAGCGGCGAAAACTGGCTGCGGTCGGTGATCATTTCCCTCACGTACATTTCGCTGATGATGTGGTTCACCTGCTCGCGGGTGCCGATGATCCAAACCTGCGCCCGATCTCCAAGCGACTCCGGCAGCAGCTCGTTGAACTCTGAAG
>CASBQH010000099.1 GCA_949127695.1 Synechococcales cyanobacterium PMM_0073 | reverse complement strand
TCCATGAGCAGGTTGGGGGGCTTGCCCGTCAGCAGCACGACTGCCGTCACAGCCAGCGCATAGAGGTCGCTGCGGGGCGAGCATTGCCCCATTCGGATCTG
This sequence comes from Synechococcales cyanobacterium PMM_0073, assembly GCA_949127695.1. GTDB lineage: Bacteria > Cyanobacteriota > Cyanobacteriia > Elainellales > Elainellaceae > Elainella. The sequence goes on along the minus strand of CASBQH010000099.1, from coordinate 9,361 downwards.
CTCGTAGGGCGCATAGCCAAACTTGCCCACCGAAACCGAAGCCTGAATCAAGCCGTCTGGATCATCGGGGTTGACCAGATGCAGATGCGGAATAATCTGCTTGACCACGCCAAAGTCAATTAAAACGGGGGACTGAGCGCCCCGCTTCAGCATGATGTTGTCGGGAGAAATATCGCGATGGACGATGTTTTGGCGGTGCAAGTAGTCCAGCAGATTGAGCAGGTCTTTGAGCCAGATCAAAATCTCGCTCTGGCTAAAGCGACAGCCCTGCCGCTGCCGCTCTTGCAGCAGCCGCCAGTAGGTCTTGCCGTCAATATATTCTTGGGCAATGAACAGCCGCTCCTCGGCCTCAAATCCGGCAAAGAACTGCGGAATCTGCGGATGGTCTAGCCGGTGCAGCGTCTCGGCTTCGCGTTGAAATAGCTCTCTGAGCTTCTGCGCCACTACGCTGTCGGCCTGAGCATGGGGCACGAATTCCTTCAGTACGCAAAGCTCGTTAAATCGCTGTTCGTCAGCGGCCAAATAAGTCCGGCCAAAGCCACCGCGCCCCAAAACGCACTGAATCTGGTAGCGCCGATCAACAATTGCTCCAGGGTTTAGCTCTGCTCCTGCGGTTACCATTTAGCGCCTCGCTATGTGGGCTGCAGCTACAAAAATTTAGAACCCTGACATCATCTCATCTCTTGCTGATTTTGGGTATCGAAATTGGCGAGAAACTCTAGGCTCAAGTCTCTATGGGCTAGGCGTTAGCTAGGCATTAGGCTAGGCGTTAGGCTAGGCGTCAGCGGCAGGCGCGACATCGCCGCTATTCCGCACCTGCCAAGCTAGCTCCAGCAGCCGAACCCAGCGTTTCTGGAGCTGCTTCAGGGTACATTTCAGCCGCTTGGCAATTTCTGAATCCTCAACCTGCTGGCCTTTAAGCTCCAGCAGCAGCATCTCATCCGAGCTGAGCTGAGCGATAAACAGCTGCCACTGAGATTGGGACAGCCCCAGATTCTGATCAATATCGGCTCCTAGCCACTGATGAACCAGCTGCCAGCGATGCGACTTGGCAAATTTTTCGACATGATATTTGAACCGCTGCTGCAAATAGTCGCGCTCGCGGGGGGAGAGCTGCAAAATTTCGTCAATGTCGGGAGCCGAGCAGTCTTTCAGCTTTAGCACCAGATACTCGACGCAGTTCGTCTGCCCTTGCTCCTCAAGATAGGCAATCAGCTCGCTCACAACTCGGTCACGGATCACCGAATCGGTCGGGTCAATGGCGTCTGAGACCATCTGCTCGCGGACTTGCTGCACAATCGGCGAACGGCTGTGGATTTCGGCCTCTTCTCCTTTTGCCGACTCCATCGCCATCTCTAGATCTAAGGCCGCCTCAGGCGGCTGGCGCTTGGCATAGCCCTGGGCGCGCAGCACGATCAGCTGCTGCTTCCGCCGCCCCGGCAAGACAATCCGCCGCTTGGCATACTGTTCGGCAAAGGCCATATATTCGGCTAGCTCCAATCGCATCTGCGGCTGATAGGTTTCGGTCAGCTGGTTTTCGCGCCGAAAGGCTTTGATCACCTCAACGTAAAACTCCTGAAGGGAATCTTCAATGGCCGTATAGCGCCCAGCAAAGCCGAGCTGTGCCTGAGGGGAGGCAATATGCCGATAGATCATGCTGCTCAGATGGCTATGCAGCTCAACGCGACCCTGCGTTGAGCCGAGCTGATAGTAGTTGAGGCAGCGCCGCATTCGCAGCCTAGCCAGATCCATTTTTTCGCCCGCCACATTGCCTGAGCTTTGAATCCGCTCGCTCTTGCTGCAAATCCGCTCGACTTCGACTGCAATCCGGCTGACCACGGCGCGAGCCCTAGCCGAGGGGGCAGGCAGTTCGGCCTGATATTCTTTGAGCAGTGCTTCAACAAAAGCGGCTAGCTGGCCTGCGTCAGGTGAGGTTTCTAGGGGCAAGATTGCCGGAGATTCTAGCTCTGGTCGAATTTTATCCTGAGATGCAGCAGGCGGACTGTTAGAAGGATATGTAGTAGGATGCATCATTTCGGGGGAAGCAGCTTCTGTGCGGTCGATAGGGCTTGAAGAACTGAAATTTTCAGGCTCGGTATTCATGGCAGGGGGGGCGGGGATGCACAACAGCAGATAGAGCCAGGTTTAGGTGCTGTGAGCCGAGGGTGACTGGGATCAATCATCTTGAGTGATCCATTGCCTCAGCTGCTCTATTTTGCTTCCTGATCTCTACATTCTTGTCTCTACAGCAAAGTTGCAATAGACTGCGAATTTCTAGCGAAACTGGTGTCAATTTTTGAACTGACCCCTGAAAGTCTGTCTATGGGTTTATCTATGGGCTTGTCTATGGGCTTGTCTACCGAGTCTTTTCCGTCGGCGTCAGTGTTCAGAGCTTCTACAGTCCAGTATGCTTAAAAAGCGTCACAGCCGTGAGCAGCTTATCCGTAGTTTCACTAAATCATGCTGAATGATGTGGAATCTATGAGGCTGGAGGCCAGAAGCTTTAGATAGTGCTGCGTAGAACCACTGCATTAGCTCAAGAAAGCGCAAGGCTTTCCTGCCTGCTCTGCATTCTGGCTTAAGTGAGCCAGTCTTTCAACGGGCTGTCCCCATCCAGCGCGCTCTAGCGTGAGTGGATCTTAAGCCAGCTCCAGATCGGCAACAGCTTCCCAGCCCAAGCCTTTTCGCACCACAACGGGCGGCTGATGGGTCAAATCAATAATGGTCGAGAGCCGAGAGCCGAGAGCTGACTGATCATCAACGATCAGATCCACTGAATTTTCCAGCTGATCAAATAGCTCAACTGCCGAAAACCGCATATCTGCTGGCAGCAAGCTGGGAGCCGAGGTGGAAATAATTGGATTTCCCAAGCCGTTTAGCAGCGCCTGCGAAATTGGATGATGGGGCACTCGGATTCCGGTGGTTTTGCGCTTGGGATTCATCACCAGCTTGGGGACTAGCTTGGTGGCGGGCAGTAAAAACGTATAGGGGCCAGGAATCAGCCGCTTGATCAAGCGATAGGCGGCATCGCTCACCTGGGCATAGGCGGCAATATTGGACAGCGAGGGGCACAGAAAGGTCAGCGGCTTATCGTTGGAGAGCTGCTTAATCCGCCGCAGCCGCTCTACCGCAGACTTTGAGTTGAGATCACAGCCGATCGCATAAACTGTATCTGTCGGGTAAAGAATCACGGCTCCGGCTTGCAGGGCTTTACAAATCTGAGCGACTTGATAAGCCTGTGGATCAGTGGGGTGGAGCTGGTAAAGCGTTGCCATAATTGTCTGCCGTCGCTAAAAATTGCCTGCATATGAAAATTGCCTATTTTGACTGCCCTACCGGCATCTCTGGAGATATGTGCCTGGGCGCATTAGTCAGTGCAGGGTTGCCGCTTGCATATCTGAGCCAAGAGCTGGCGCGACTGGGCATGGCCGAAGAATATCATCTGCGCGCCGAGTTTGTGCAGCGCAATGGTCAGCAAGCAACAAAACTAGATGTTGAGCTGTCTTGTCCTGCCACCGCTTCTGGCAATGGACATAGCCATCACGAGCATAGCCATCACGAGCATAGCCATCACGAGCATAGCCATCACGAGCATAGCCATCATGAGCAGGCCATGGCTGTCGCCCCAGATCATAGCCGCCATCTACCCGAAATCGAGCGGTTGATTCAGGATTCTGGTCTGCCCGATCGCGTGATTGCTCAGAGTCTGGCGGTGTTTCGGCGGCTGGCTGAAGCAGAAGGAGCGGTGCATGGGATTGCGCCAACGGAGGTGCATTTTCACGAGGTTGGCGCAGCTGACGCCATTGTGGATATTGTCGGCACCTGCATTGGCCTAGACTATCTAGGCATTGAACAGCTTTACTGCTCAGCCCTGCCGGTCGGCGGCGGCACAATCTGGGCGGCACATGGCCGACTCCCCGTACCGCCGCCTGCCGTGCTCAAGCTCTGGGAAATGCGGCAGGTGCCGATTTATAGCAACGGCATTGACCGAGAGCTGGTGACGCCAACTGGAGCCGCGCTGGTGACGGTGCTGGCTAGTCAGTTTGGAGCACCGCCGCCGATGCTGCTGCAAAAAGTTGGCTTGGGGGCTGGCAGCAAGGAACTGGCAATCCCCAACATTCTGCGGCTCTGGATTGGCACAGTGCCAGCAGCTCAGCCCGCAGTTTCGCAGCCCGCAGTTTCGCAGCCCGCAGCAGGCGCACAGCCCGTAGAAATCGCCCAGCCGCTAGAGTCGCCGCAGACTGTAACGGTTTTGGAAACCCAAATTGACGATCTCAATCCGCAGGCAATTGGCTATGTAACCACAGCGCTACTGGCAGCAGGCGCACTAGATGCCTTTACGCAGGCAATCGGCATGAAAAAATCGCGCCCCGGCATTTTGCTCAGCGTGATCTGCCGTCCGGAGCAGACAGCAGAATGTGAGGCAATTCTGTTCAAAGAAACCACAACGCTAGGAATTCGCCGCAGTCAACAGCAGCGGACTGTCCTGAGTCGTCGCCTGCAAGTTGTTCGCACTGCCTATGGCGATGTGCAGGTAAAAGTCGCGAGTCAGGCTGGGACGGTGACGAACGTGCAGCCTGAATATGAAGACTGCGCTAAGCTCGCTCAAGCGCATCATTTGCCTTGGCGCGAAGTCCACCGGCTGGCGCTGCAAGCCTGGTACGCTGAAGCAGGTGACTAGGCAAATGAGTCAGCAGGCGTAAAGCCCTTCAGGCAAACAGCGGCTGTCTGACTCGACTCTTCACCTGTTTACAAAGCCTTAACTCAGTCCCTTCTGGGTTCCAATGCACTTGGTCAAATACCTGACGCAGAATGTAAAGCCCTCTGCCGCATTCATCAACCTGCTCAATCGAGAGCTTGGCGTCATCTAGGCAGTCCCCTGAAGCGCTACAGCAGATCGGCTCAAAGCCAGCTCCTTGGTCTGAGATCACCCACCAGTGCTGGTCTTCTAAAACAAAAAACTCAACCAAAACAGTCTTGCCCGGATCAAGGTTATTGCCATGCTTAGCGGCGTTAACCAGAGCCTCCTGTAAGCCTAGCCGCACCTCTAGCTGCCACTTTTGGGGCACATCGGCAATCAGCAAATCGAGAACCGAACAGAGATAGAGCGTGGAGGCGAAGCTAACGGTTCCCCACTTCCGACTGGTTGGGCGAAGGGAAATTGCAATCACTCAGAAAACCTCAAAGCCTTCAAGTAGATCGACAGCCATTCATTGATGGAAATCGACTTGATCAAAATCAATTTGCCTTGCCTGTTGAGACCTCGACGGACGCGCTTGACTAGGAATCTTTCATGAAAAGATTCAACTCAAAATTCTGTTCAACCGCCTATATCTATAGTACCATAATCTTCCTTCGCTCTAAATTCCAAGCTGCTTTATGAAGATTTCATGAAGCAACCCAGTCTTGTTTTAAAGCCTTGCCCAGCATTATGCCTTCAGGTTTGATCGCAGAACAACTGCTCAATCCGATATAAAAAGTGATATCAGACCAATGGCTAACCCCAATATGCCTGCTTAAAGCCTCTGATTGGCAAATAAATCTCAGCCACCGCCTGTGATGTTTCGGTGAACTTATCAATTGGCAGATGGTATTTCTAAAGCGAAAATGACAGGCTAGGGAGCACGGCAGGATCTCAGGCGCTGATCTGGGCTTGAAGACAGGTACAAGTCGCCTTTATCTGCCGATAGTGCTACGAGTTCAGGGCTATGTTCAATGCAGCTGACGCTCCAAGACAGCCAATACTCTAAGACAATTTGAGGTTTTATCCGTAATTAAACGGCCTTGTGATGTATCATTAAGTACGAATCTCACTTCTGCTTCCTGGCCTTTGGACTGATTGTTTGGAGAGTCTGGGCATTCTTAAGAATGTGGTAGCTCTGTCAGGATCTTGGCAACAGCACTGAGATGAAGAACTTAAGAGGCAGAACTGTGAGGCAGCTCTTAAAATTAGGTGGCCAGTCTGTCAGGATCGATCGGGAAGGAGGTTTTAGATGAGCGGTATCAAATTATTAAATACAACCGTTGATGACTTCTCCATGACAGAGTTGCTGCATCAGCTGAAGCGGGGCGTCGTATTCACGCCAAACGTTGACCATTTGGTCAGGCTCCAGCGCGATCAAGAGTTCTTTGACGCCTATCAAATCGCTGACTATCGCACCTGCGACAGCAAGATTTTGTTCTACGTCTCGCGTCTGCTGGGATCACCCGTCTGCGAGAAAGTTTCTGGTTCTGATCTTTTCCCTGCCTTTTACTGGCACCACCGCCAAAATCAGGCGACCAAAATCTTCCTGCTGGGAGCAGCCGAAGGCGTCGCAGCCGAAGCTCAGCGCCGGATAAACGCCAAAGTGGGGCGAGAAATTATTGTCGGGGCGCATTCGCCTTCCTATGGATTTGAAAAAAGCGAGGCCGAATGTCAGAAGCTGGTTGAGCTAGTCAACCAGTCGGGAGCGACTGTGCTGGCGGTGGGCGTCGGATCGCCCAAGCAAGAAAAATTCATCTATAAATATCGACAGCAGTTTGAAAAAATTGATATCTTTTTGGCGATTGGCGCCACGATCGATTTTGAGGCTGGCAATATTAGCCGTGCCCCGACATGGATTAGCGAACTGGGCTTAGAGTGGCTCTATCGGATGCTCTCAGAGCCCAAACGACTCTGGAAACGCTATCTGGTTGAAGGGCCAGCCTTCTTTTGGTACGTGCTGCTGCAAATGCTTAATCTGTACGTTGAGCCGTTTGCAAAGCCTGTGAATCAGCCGTCGTCCTTGCAAAATAGCAGTCAGCCTGAACCTTCACCCCAGTTGGCCAAACCTGAACCGATCAAAAGCCCGCCTGCCAAAACTGACCTGACGCCGCCTGAGTCGATCCCGTGTGACAGCCTGCTCATCTAAGTCGCGTTGGTCAGGCGCAGCATTGGCCGATCCCAAAACGAGTTTTTTTGGCTAGGGATGAACTAAGATTGGCTCTAAGATACGGAATTTAGCAACGTAGTGGATTGCTCTCGACACCGCGACGACAGGTTACAATTTAGGATAATTTAGCCATCTGCAACGCTCACAGATGGCCGGGGCTACTGGCTCTCAGACTTGACGCTACAAATGGCAATCCAAAGATTTTCGCTGGCCGCAGTTCAACAAATTAGGCAATATATTCAGCAAGCCCTGAGGGTTGATGCGGCCAAGCAGGCTCAGTCTTGGGCGGGGTTAGAAGAGGCCGATGACGTGCCAGAACCCGCCTCAATTGATGATTTGAGCAGCGTTTTCGCCTTCGGTGGCCTCTCTGCCACAGAAATTGCTGCACCCGCCCACTGGTCGCTGAGTACGGTCAACCCGGCAGCAGCCTTGCTGAAGCTTCCCGGCGTGACGCTCAAGCCTGATTGGCGGCTGATCAGCTATCTCTATCAAGATGGCAGCAGCAGCGCCGGACTGGTGTTTGCGCTGCCTGAACTGCTAGCCACCACTGCCCAGCTAGAAAAAGCTAGAGCTGCCAGCAGCACGATCAAACACCCCCCCAAACCGGAAGGGGCGCTGGTGGACTTTATGGAGGCCATCGAGGGCGATCGATCGATCGCTTCATTTATGGTGGCTTCGCTGCTCTGCCGGGAGCTACGGGAGTTTGGAGCCAGCGGTCACTATCAGAGCTGGACGCACCATCGCCTCGTGGAGGCTGTGCCAACTCAAGTCAAGTGGCAATGGCAGGGCGAACCGCCCAAGGATCTAACGCCCAAGGTGAAGCTGATGCCGGATGGGCAGGCGATTGTCGAGTTTTTCTCTTGCCGAGTGGTTTCTGGCATTGCCCTCTACCGCCACCTCGATCAATATCCGGCAGCGCAATATAAGCTAAAACGCCTGGATAAGCCGCTGGCCAAAGCTCAGCGCTGAGCTAGATCTAAACTGAATCTAGCCTGAAGTTTTTAGATTTAACTTCAGGTGTGAAAACAGCCATTTTCTGTGAGAACAGCTCAGATGCAGATTGATCACGTTCATTTTTATACAGAAGCGGCTGAGCAGCAGCAAGCTTGGTTCGTGCAAAAGTGGGGACTGCCTGCGTCGTCCCTTAACGCCCATCTCACCCTGGGGCAGGCATTAGAGCCTGCCGCCACCACAGCCGTTCAGGTCGGGCCAGTGCGGTTTCAGCTCTCTGCGCCCAGTTCCTCTAGCTATCCGGTCGCGCAATACCTCGCTCGGCATCCGGCAGGCGTCGCCGATCTGGCCTTTCGGGTGGCCAACATTGAGGCTGTTTTGCAGCAGGCGGCAACGCTCAAAGTCGAGATTTTGCAGCCGTTACACTGGCGAGCTGATCGGGCTGGCAGCTATAGAACCGCCTGCGTTCAGGGCTGGGGCGATCTGCAACATACGCTGGTTGAACGAGATTCGCCTGTGGTGCCTAGCGCCGCGTCCAATGCTTCTGGCTGGCTGGGGATTGACCATGTGGTGCTAAACGTAGAGCAGGGCGATCTGGAGCAGGCGCTGAGCTGCTATGAGCGCCTGTTTGGGTTCCAGCGCCGCCAGAACTTTGCAATCCAGACGGCGCATTCAGCGCTTTGCAGTCAGGTGTTGCATCACCCCAGCAGCGGTCTCCAGATGGCAATTAATCAATCAGCTTCGGCGAGTTCGCAAATTCAAGAATTTTTGGACTGGAATCGCGGCTCAGGGATTCAGCATATTGCGCTGCGGGTGGCCGAAATTTTGCCGACGATAGCGCGGTTACGGCGCAACGGCATTGCTTTCTTGCCAATTCCAGCCAGCTATTATCGCCAGCTGAGTCAGCGCGCTGGCTTTGGGCTAAAGCTACCTGAACAACAGGCGATTGCAGAGCAGGAGGTGCTGGTAGACTGGCAGCCAGATCGGCCAGAAGCACTGCTGCTGCAAGCCTTTACCAAGCCGATTTTTGAGCAGCCGACTTTCTTTTTTGAGCTGATTGAGCGGCGCGCCAGCTTGCAGAGTCAGCAGCCAGCAGAAGGATTTGGTGAGGGCAACTTTCAAGCCCTGTTTGAGGCGATTGAGCGAGAGCAAATCAAGCGGGGCAGCCTAAAGGGCTGAGTTTGAGCAAAGCCGGAAAACTCAAGCATATTTACAGTTAATTGCAGATCAATGCAGATCGATGCAGTTAATTGCTGATGCTGTCAGTAAATGGTTGAGTAAGGCGATAAGTCTTCATCACTACAATAAAAACAAAGCAGAGATTCTACTGAACCTATTTTTTAATTACTATGGTACTACTATTTTGTGAAATTTAATTGAAGCTAAGACGAAAATAGGATAATTGAAAATACTTCCGGAGGATAACTTGGAGTAGCGTACTAAGGATTAGTGTGGCTCGCCTGTTGAAAACAGTAAAGTTCAAAATTGGTGATTTAAAT
>CASBQH010000098.1 GCA_949127695.1 Synechococcales cyanobacterium PMM_0073 | reverse complement strand
TATCTCATGCCCAAGGTGCGCCAAGGCGTGGTGGGTGTGAGTCGCTATGCGGTGCGGCTGCGGCAGGCAATCAAAAAAGCGGCCAGTGACCGACGAGCTGCCCTGATTTTTGGCGAGCCGGGGCTGGGCAAAGACAATATTGCGGCGCTGATTCACTTCGGCTCAGCGGGTCGCAAGCAGTCTCTGGTGAAAGTCAACTGCGATCTGCTCCAGGTTAGCGGCAGCGAGCTATTTGGCCGCGTGGGTGGCAAGCCGGGGCTGCTCGACTGGCTGGGTTCAGGCTCGCTGATGCTGAATAACGCCGAAGCGCTACCCCCGGCGCTCAGCCAAAAGGTGTTAACCCTGCTGGAAACCGGCGCATATCGACCTGTTGGCCGCGAGGGCGATCCAGAGCCGCCGCTGCGCCAGAGCGCTGCCCGAATTTTGCTCACCTCCGAGCGCAACATTCCCGAAATTGAACGCTGCAAAAAAATTGGGGCGCATTTAATCAAAGTGCCGCCCGTGCGAGTCGCCAAGGCCGATATTGCGGCGCAGGTGACTTATTTTATGAGCCTTTACTGTCGGGGGCGCGGTCTACCGCAGCCGCAGGTGTCGCCCGAAGCAATCCGGCGCTTGCAGGGCTACGATTTTCCTGGCAACTTAACGGAACTCGAAAACCTGGTGACGCGGGCGATTACCCAGTCCAGCGGCGCGGCTGTTTTGAGCGAAGAGGTGTTCTGGTCAGCTAGCAGCAAAGCCAAGCGGTTTCGGCTGAATTTACTAGATGCCTACCCAAAACTACGGCAGTTTTTGCGGAGTCCCTGGTGGCCGGATCGGATCAACTATGGCCTGACGCTCTGGCTGTTTCCGATTTTGGTGGCCATTGGCCTGTTCGGCCCCCAAAGCCGCGACCAAAACCTGGTGCTGAATCTGTTTTGGGCTTGGTGGTGGCCAGTGATGCTGCTGCTGTTTCCGGTTATGGGACGCATCTGGTGTTCGGTCTGTCCGTTTATGATCTACGGCGAGCTGAGCCAAAAGCTGTCGCTGCGCTGGTGGCCGCGTCAGCTGCGACCCTGGCCGCGTCAGGAGGCTGAGCGCTGGGGCGGCTGGTTCATGTTTGGGCTGTTTACGCTGATTTTACTCTGGGAGGAGCTGTGGAATCTTGAAAACACGGCCTATCTGTCCAGCTGTCTGCTGCTGCTAATTACAGCAGGCGCGGTAATTTTTTCGCTGCTGTTTGAGCGACGGTTTTGGTGTCGCTATCTCTGCCCAATTGGCGGCATGAATGGCCTGTTTGGCAAGCTGGCAATAATTGAGCTGCGGGCAGAGCAGGGCACCTGCGCCGCCACCTGCACCACTTACCAATGCTATAAGGGCGGCCCTGCCAAGGGCGAAGGCCAGGAAACCAACGGCTGTCCGGTCTATTCGCATCCGGCTCAGCTGCAAGACAACCGCGACTGCGTGCTCTGCATGACCTGCCTCAAAGCCTGCCCGCACCGCTCGGTGGCGCTCAACCTGCGGCCTCCAGGCATTGAGCTATGGACAACGCATAACGCCACGGCGCATGAGGTGGCGCTGCTGCTGCTGCTGTTTGGCGCAGTGTTTCTGCATCGACTGCCTGAGCTGAACCAGTGGCTGGCTGACGGGTTGGGCTGGCGATTGTCCTTAGACCAAGTGGCGGTTCACGCCGGGTTTTCGGTGCTGGCACTGCTGATTCCGGCAGCTGTCGTGCTGCTGGCCGATCGGGGGCTGCGGCTGACCTTCCCCAAAGCGCCCGCCTTCGTGACGCTGGCCTATGGCTATCTGCCGCTGGTGCTGGGCAGCAGTCTGGCACATTACCTTAAGCTGGGGCTGAGCGAAACAGGGCGAATTATTCCGGTCAGCTTTGCCACCTTTGGCTATGGCGGCGCGGCTCCGGTGGTGGTGGCGCATCCCGCCGTGATTGCGTTTCTGCAAGGCGTGACGCTAATTGCCGCAGCGCTGCTCAGCCTGATTTTGAGCCAAAAAATTGCCCGTCAGCCGCTGTTGCAGCTCTGGCCGCAGCATCTGGCTACGCTGAGTTTAACGGTTTTGCTCTGGCGGCTAATTTTGTAGCTCCCGCTCAAGAAAGATGAAAACTCTATGCTTGGAACCGCCAATCTGCCCTGTCAGTCGCTAGCATGAGATAGAGTTACGTTTAGGTTTACGGCTGTCAGGGATTGCCAAAAACTGCGGTTTCAACCGCGCAAGGCTCCCACAGTGAACGCGATCACCAGAAGAGGCATATGAAGCAGGCTGAGAACAACCGATCCGTCAGATCCCGATATCAGGCCAGAGCCGTTGGCCTCGCAACCGGTACCGCCACCGCGCTATGGCTACTGCTGCAAAGCACGGTTGGCAGTCTGCCTGCTGTGGCTCAGGCTACCAGCAGCAACGCTGACGCTCTCACCTACAGCGAGCTATTGAAAAAAATTGAGGCAGGTCAGGTCAGCCGGATTGAACTCGATCCGGCGCGAGGCGTGGCTGATGTGCAGGTGAAGGGCGAGCCTGCTCCGGCCAAGCAGGAGGTGACGCTATTTTCGGGCGACCTGAATCCAGAGCTGATTGAGGCTGCGCGCAAAAATAACGTCGTCCTGGACGTGCAGCGCTCCACTGACGGTAACGCTGTGGCATGGCTGATCATGCATGGCCTGATTGTCTTTGTGCTGATCATGGTGCTGCTGAGCGTAATTCGGCGTAGCACCAACTCTTCTGGGCAGGCGATGAACTTTGGCAAATCTAAAGCCCGGTTCCAGATGGAGGCCAAGACGGGCGTGCTGTTTGATGACGTGGCGGGGATTGAAGAAGCCAAGGAAGAGCTGCAAGAAGTCGTCACCTTCCTGAAGAAGCCCGAACGCTTCACTGCGATTGGAGCCAAAATCCCCAAAGGCGTGCTGCTGGTGGGGCCTCCTGGCACAGGCAAAACCCTGCTGGCCAAGGCCATTGCCGGCGAAGCAGGCGTGCCGTTCTTCAGCATCTCCGGCTCTGAGTTTGTCGAAATGTTTGTGGGCGTGGGCGCTTCACGGGTGCGCGACCTGTTCAAAAAAGCGAAAGAAAACGCCCCCTGCATCATTTTTATTGACGAAATTGACGCCGTGGGTCGGCAGCGCGGCACTGGGATTGGCGGCGGCAACGACGAGCGCGAGCAAACCCTCAACCAGCTCCTGACCGAGATGGATGGCTTTGAGGGCAACACTGGCATTATTATTATTGCGGCCACCAACCGCCCCGACGTGCTGGATTCGGCGCTGCTGCGTCCTGGTCGGTTTGACCGGCAGGTGATGGTTGATCTGCCCGGATACAAAGGCAGGCTCGGTATTTTGACCGTCCATGCTCGCAACAAAAAGCTGGACTCCAGCGTATCGCTAGAAGTAGTGGCTCGCCGCACGCCCGGTTTTTCAGGGGCAGAGCTGGCCAACATGCTGAACGAGGCCGCGATTCTGACGGCGCGGCGACGCAAAGAGACAATCACCATGCTCGAAATCGACGATGCGATCGATCGCGTCACCACCGGCATGACCCTGACGCCTCTGCTAGACAGCAAGAAAAAGCGGCTGATTGCCTATCACGAAGTCGGCCATGCGCTGCTGATGACGCTGCTGAAAAACTCTGATCCGCTCAACAAAGTCACGATTATTCCGCGATCGGGTGGGATTGGCGGCTTTGCTCAGCAGACCTTTAATGAAGAGATGATCGACAGCGGCCTCTACACGCGCTCCTGGCTGCTAGATCGGATTACGATTGCCTTGGGCGGACGAGCGGCTGAGCAGGAAGTCTTTGGCGATGCCGAAATCACGATTGGCGCTAGCAACGACATTCAGGTGGTGGCCAATCTGGCACGCGAGATGGTAACGCGCTACGGCATGTCAGAACTCGGCCCCCTTGCCCTAGAGAGCGGCAATACTGAAGTGTTCTTGGGGCGTGACTGGGGATCGCGCTCAGAATATTCAGAGGAAGTGGCCACCCGGATTGACCAGCAGGTGCGCCAGATTGCGATGCACTGCTACAGCCAAGCCTGCCAGATTCTGCGCGAACACCGCGAGTTGCTAGACGAAATGGCTGATCTACTGCTGGATCAAGAAACGATTGAAGGCGAACATTTCCGCCAGATCGTGGCCAAACATACCGAGCTACCCGAAAAGCAGCTGGCAGACCCGTTGGCCGCCGATCGAGTCAGCGTCAGCTAAGCCAGCAGCAGTCCAGAACAAGCCTGAGTCATACCGTTCCTATGTCCCCATCGCTGCCCAAATCGCTACTCGTCGGCCTGCGCTCAGATGAGTTTCGCCACCCGCTTGACTTACAGGCGACTCAGGCGCTCAAGCAGCTGCCCGGACTGGATCTGCTGGTGCGGACGGCGCTGGGCCCCACAGCTGAGCAGTTTTTCTACCTAGAAAATATTGCCTCCAGCATTTTAATTGGCGAAAACCAGCTGCCCGATCTGCACCAGCTCTTACTCGACGCTTGCCAGAGGCTAGATCTTGAGCCGCCCCAGCTCTACCTGCGCCAGCATCCCTCCCCCAATGCCTACACCTTCGCCATGCGCGGCAAGCAGCCGTTTGTAGTGCTGCATACTTCGCTAGTAGATATGCTGACGCCCGCTGAGATCCAGGCTGTGATCGCGCATGAGCTGGGTCATCTCAAATGCGAACATAGCGTCTATTTAACGCTGGCTAATCTGATGGTGCTGGCGGGACAGCTCACCCCCATCGGCGGTCTATTAGTGCAAAACCTGCAAAATCAGATTCTAGAATGGGTGCGCTGCGCTGAGTTTAGCTGCGACCGGGCGGCGCTCCTGGTGACGCAAGAGCCGCGCGTGGTGGCTTCGGTGCTGATGAAGCTAACCGGCGGCTCGCCCAAGCTGGCTGAGCAGCTGAATCTTGATGCCTTTCTAGCACAAGCCCGCTCCTACGATCAAATCAGTGACGAAACGGGACAGCTGATGAAGCAGATGCAGACCGCCCGCCTGACGCATCCGCTGCCTGTGCTGCGCGCGCGCGAAATCGACCGCTGGGCAGGCAGTCAAGACTATCAGTCCTTGCTGCAAAAGCGTTCGATCGGATATACTGAGCAAAGCATCCAGGGCGGATGGCGGAATTGGTAGACGCACCACACTCAAAATGTGGCGCCGCAAGGCGTAAGAGTTCGAGTCTCTTCCCGCCCATTGATTAAATCATCACTTGAATCAGCTCTCAGCCTTAGCCAGAAACTCTAGATACTGACCGCTGAGTTCTTTGACGGCTAGTTCGTAGAACTGCTGGCCATGTTCAGGCGTAGCTAGAGCTGGATTCGACCCCATCCGCCCATCCGGGTAATGTCGCCGAAAATTGGCTGCGCCGTAGATTGGGTGGCCAGAGGCAACTTCAGCCGACAGCGCTGCCTGCTTGATGGCCGCCGGGTAGAGATACTGCGTCAGCGCTACTTCGCTGGGCGTCGCATGTGAGCCTTCTTGATCGCCATATAGCGCTTTGGCCAGCTTATAGACCGAGCCGCACATAAACCAATTGGCTAGCCTGCACTGCACCTGCTCAGCCTGCGGCAAGTTCAAATCAGCCAGCACGGCGTAGGTTTCGGAGAAGGCGGCTTTGAGCGTCGCCATATTACCGCCATGCCCGTTGATGAAGAAAAACTGCGTGAAGCCAGCTTTGCTTAAGCTGGTAATGTAGTCGCGGATCACCAGCATCAGCGTGCTGGGGCGGAGACTAATGCTGCCCGGAAAAGCCGTATGATGCAGCGCCATGCCAACGTTGATTGTGGGCGCAACCAGCGCCTGAGTCGCCTCACCAACGCCCTGAGCAATCGCCTCAGCGCAGATGGCATCGGTGCCAATTAGCCCCGTTGGGCCATGCTGTTCGGTGGAGCCAATCGGGATGATCAGCGCCTGAGAGCGGGTCAGATAGGCTTCAACCTCAGGCCAAGTGGCTAACTGTAGCTGCATTTGCTGAAATCCTCTGGGCGTGGGGTTAGAAATCTCTTGACAGATTTTTCGGAGACTGTATCGCCAGACTATCGTCACATTTTATCAACCCCGCTAGAATAGTAGGGGAAATTGGCGCTTTAGCGACATCGATTAATCGGGCTAGTTAGCCTTCTACGCTAGACCTGCTTGCGCTGTAGCTGTGCCAAATTAATCTCTGCCAAGCCTGATATGTTTGCAGTCTTATCAAACCCTGATGATCAACTCAACGGCTTTTCTAGTCTTCCGAAGACGATTCAGATGCTCAAACATCTCTCTAGCAATTTCGCCCTTCAGCCCTCCTTGAGGTCACATCAATTGCTAGACTGGTGCTATGAAGCAGGGATTTCAAACCAGCAGCACAGACAGGCAAAGGCTCAGGTTTTTGTCTGGTTTTAGCGTTTGATAGCCGGGGCAAGGTTGCTCCCGACCGAAATGTTTGAAAATAGTTTGCTCAGGAGACATAATACATGCTACACCGCAAGATCTATCAACTCTGTTGTGATGGTCGCGAGGTTTGGATCTTTTTGCGGGATCAACAACGATGGATCGAGCGTGCTCGAATTTTAGATATTGAAGGAGATCTAGTCACCGTCCGGTATGAAACCGAAGAAGAAGAAGAGATTTGCTCTTGGGAAGAGATGATTCGTCTAGAGAGTATTGGCTCCGTGATGCAGAAGCTAGCCAGCGTGCCCAGAGGCGACGTGGAGCCTCTGGTTTCGGAGGACTGCCCAGAGGCTGAGCGCATCCGCAACCATCCGGAAAACCCAGATTAATTGAGCGAGGGGGAGGAAGCAATTCGTCCCCCTTTCGCTTGGTTTTGCGTCTTTTCTATTTTAGAGTTTTAATGCAGCCTGCCCTGCATTCTGGCCTGCTGTCGCTGTCGTTTGGCCTCAGTTAGGCTGTCAAAGCAGTGAGGGCAAGAGATCCCGGCCTCATATGCTGGGCTTTGCTGATCTGCTTCAGAGATCGGATGGCCGCAGCTCAAGCAGCTCTGATGCGTTCCCGGCTTCAAGCCTTGCTGCATGGCCACCCGCTGATCAAACAGGAAGCATTCACCGCGCCAGCGGCTTTCGGCAGCGGGGATCTGCTCCAAATATCTCAAGATGCCGCCCTTGAGGTGATAGACCTGTTCAAAACCCTGCGACCGCAGATAGGCCGAAGCCTTTTCGCAGCGGATGCCCCCGGTACAAAACATCGCAATTTTTTGATGCCGAGCTGGATCAAGCTGCTGCACATAGTCAGGAAATTCGCGGAAGGCATCTGTGCCAGGGTTTTCGGCTCCTTCAAAGCTGCCGATGGCCACCTCATACTGGTTGCGAGCGTCAATCAGCAGCACCTCCGGGTCGGCAATCAGCGCGTTCCAGTCAGCAGGCTCCACATACTGGCCGACTTGATTCGGGTCAATCGGTCTGCCCAGCGTCACAATTTCCGGCTTTAGCTTCACTTTGAGCCGCTCAAACGGCATTTGGTCAGCGCCTGAATATTTGGCACTCAAATCAGCTAGCCTTGGGTCAGCCCGCAGGTAAGCCAGCAGCGATTCAACTGCCTGATCTGAGCCAGAGATTGTGCCGTTGATGCCTTCTAACGCCAGCAAAATTGTGCCGCACAGCTGCTGCGTCTGGCAAAATTCCAGCAGCCGAGGCTGGAGTTCCGTGCAGTCGGGCAGCAGCACAAATTTATAAAAAGTCGCAACGGTCAAGGCCATAGGGGACAGATCGGCAGATTCGGTCAGGCTCTATATCTGAGTTTAACGGTTTAGGCTTTCCAGTTTTCTCACTTCAGAGCTAGGATAAATGCTCAGATCACTAAGTCTCAAATTGTTAGAGGGCGGCAGGCAATGGCTGAGAAACAACCCGTTTCGGTTAAAACAGGCGAATTTTATCAACCTGTGCGAATCTATTATCAAGTCTCGAAGCCAAAAACGGTGCAGGCCGCGCTGAAAAAGCTGAAATGCATGGAGCGAGAAGGCGAACGCTGGAACTGGCTGTTTGAAGCCGAAGCGAAAAAGCTGTGGTTTACCAAACCCTACAGCAGCCTCAGCCCAGCGGATAAACCGCTGATTCTGGGCTACTTCACCTTTCCCAGCGAGTCGGAAATGCTGCTAGATCTGCGCTCGCAGAGCCGCGCCCTCCATGCGCTCGACTTTTTTGAGAAGCGGATCAACCGCTATGCCGCCACACCAACCCGAATGCGCGTTGTCAACCGGATTTTCTCAGTCGATGAAATGCCCAACCGCACCATTCACCCCTCGCTCGATCCGTTCTTTAACCGCGATGACGTGCCCTGTCTAGCCATCGAAACCGAGCGGCAGCTGGCTAAGATTACTGCTGAATATGGCGAGGATGACTCTGATGCCAAAGAAGCTGCCCTGCAAAACTTTTTTGACGAACAGTTTAATCGGACTCACCCCGAAATTGAGGAGCTGCTAATTCACGCCGACAAACTCGATCGGCTTAGCCTGCCGATGGTGCTGCAAATGCGGCAGGTTGAAGCCTTCGAGCATTGGCGCGGCAACTTCACCTTCCGGGCGGCTGACTTGGTGCAGGAGTGGGTAGCGGCGATGGGGGATGATCTAGAAGAGGGCGATGATCTAGAAGCGGAAGCGGAAGCAATAGAAGTCGTTGCAGAACCTGAAGTGTCAGCAGAACCTGAAGCGACGATTGAATAATTGTTACACTGTGGTGGCACGTATGCATGTATTTCCACTAAGGCAATTATGCTGGTGCATATCTATGGCTTATCCGTAGATGTCGCGCCGCTGCTGGCATTATCGAAGATGCGGCTGAAATGCATGGGCAAACTTACAACGCAATTCGTCGGAATTGGGGCAGCAGCCAAGCTAGCTGACTCGCTTTTTAGCGCGCAGCGTTCGCCTTGCCGTAATCAAGAGCGTTAGCGCCGTAATTGGAATCACAAACCACAGCATGACGGTGCCATAGATCGGCAGGCTGGGATCTTGATTGGCATTGAGCAATAGATAGCCCGTATAGGCAATGTAGTAGATGACGAATACGATCCCTTCCCAGCGGGCGATCAGGTTTTCAGACAGGAAGATGGGCAAGCAGGCGAAGGCGACTGCGATCATCACTGGAATATCAAACTGAATTGCCTCAGTAGCTACATTTATACCATTGGGCGCAACGATTCCGGCCAAGCCTAGCACGGCCAGAATGTTAAAGATATTGCTGCCCACTACGTTGCCTACTGCAATGTCGCGTTCGCCCCGGATGCTGGCCATCACTGAAGTTGCTAACTCTGGCAGCGAAGTGCCTGCCGCCACAATGGTTAGGCCAATGATCAGCTCATTCATGCCCAGCGACCGGGCAATCGCCGTAGCCCCGTCTACCAGCCAGCGCGAGCCAATCACCAGCATCACCAAGCCAATCAAAATATAGCCAACATTAATCAGCAGCCTGCCTGGCGAACGACTGGCTAGATCACAGGTCTGACCTGCTGCTTGCGCTCCCTCTTTGCGTCCCTGATAGATCAAAAACAGCGTATAGAGAATGGCTAGCCCAAATAAAATGATGCCATCCACCCGGCTAATTTTGCCGTCCAAGCCAAACACAAAAGCCAAAACCGAAACGCCAATCATAATCGGTACATCTAGCCGAATCAGCTGCTGTGCCACAATCAAGGGCGTAACGCAGGCCGAAATCCCCAAGATAAACAGCACGTTAAAGATATTGCTGCCGACCACGTTGCCCACGGCAATATCCGGATTACCCGACATCGCTGTGATCGTGCTGACCGTCATTTCGGGGGCGCTGGTGCCGTAGGCCACAATCGTCAGGCCAATCACTAAGGGCGAAATTCCCACCACCGTCGCCAAATTGGACGCGCCCCGCACGAGTAGCTCAGCTCCTGCCACCAGCAGCACCAGCCCCAAAACCAGCAAAAAAATCACCATGAAGCTCATCGTCTTTTCATCCCAACTGCAACAAGTACCGTAAACCCCTGCCTCAATCTGCAATCCAGCCTACCGCAGCTCTCATCATCCCTGCTAACCGCCTGACTCGTCAAAGTATTTAGCTGGGTTTTTGGCTGAGCTTGTGGCTGGGCTGTTGGCTGAGCAAGCTAAACTTGTAGGTTGAAACCGCCTCTCCGGCCTGTGAGAGGACTTGCAAGAGAACTAGAGAAAAGGGAGCCCCGGCCATGCGTCTGTCTCAAATGCTGTTTGTCACCCTGCGCGAAGATCCAGCTGAGGCAGAGATTCCCAGCCACAAGCTGCTGCTGCGGGCGGGCTACATGCGGCGGATTGGCAGCGGACTCTATGCCTATTTGCCCCTGCTCTGGCGGGTGCTGCAAAAGGTGTCAGAGATTGTGCGCGAAGAGATGAATGCTGCCGGGGCGCAAGAATGCCTGCTAAATCAGCTTCAGCCCTCTGAGCTGTGGAAAGAGTCGGGGCGCTGGGAGACCTATACCAAAGCCGAAGGCATCATGTTTGCCCTCACCGACAGGCAGGGGCGCGAGCTGGGGCTGGGGCCCACCCACGAAGAGGTAATTACGGCGGTGGCGCGCGACATGATCCGCTCCTATCGGCAGCTGCCCCTGAACCTCTACCAGATCCAGACCAAGTTCCGCGACGAGATTCGGCCTCGGTTTGGGCTGATGCGGGGGCGCGAGTTCATCATGAAGGATGCCTACTCGTTTGACATCGACGAGGCCGGGATGAAGCTGTCCTATGGCAAAATGCACGATGCCTACCACAATATTCTGCGGCGCTGCGGGCTGGCCTTTCGGGCAGTGGATGCCGATTCGGGCGCGATTGGCGGCTCCGGGTCGCAGGAGTTTATGGTGCTGGCGGCAGCAGGCGAAGATCAGGTGCTTTATACCGAAGATGGCCAATATGCCGCCAACGTCGAAAAAGCCGTTTCGCGGCCTGCGGATGCGGTGCCTTCTGGGTTCAAAACCTACGAAAAGCGCGAAACGCCGAATACGCCCACTATTGCCAGCCTCGCCCAATTCCTCGACTGTTCGCCGACTCAGATCCTCAAGAACGTCCTCTACCAAGTCACCTATGACAACGGCATGGAGCTATTGGTGCTGGTCAGCATTCGGGGTGATCAGGATGTGAACGAGGTGAAGCTGCAAAACGAGCTGGCCAAGCTGGCGGGCGACTACAAGGCCACTGCCGTGATTGACCTCAAAGTGCCCGACGCCGAAGCGCTCCAGCGGGCAGCTCAACCCTTGCCGCTGGGCTACATTGCCCCAGACTTGGCTGATCGCTACATTCGGCCTTCCAAAACGCTGGTCGCTCAGTTTCTGCGGCTAGCCGACCAGACGGCGGCTGAGCTAGAAGATTTTGTCACAGGTGCGAACGAAGCAGGTGTTCACGGGGTGGGAGCCAACTGGGGCAGTCAATATCCCTTACCCAAGCTGGTGCTGGATCTGCGGAAAGCCAGCGTTGGCGACCGGGCGCTGCATGACGAGCAGCAAACCCTGCAAAGCGCACGCGGCATTGAGATTGGCCATATTTTCCAGCTGGGCAACAAATATTCTAAAGCGCTGAATGCTACCTACACCAATGAGCAAGGCGAAGAAGTGCCGCTGATGATGGGCTGCTATGGGATTGGCGTCTCGCGGCTGGCGCAGGCGGCAGTCGAGCAATCCTATGACAAAGACGGGATTATTTGGCCGGTGGCGATTGCGCCTTATCAGGTGATTGTGACAGTGCCCAATATTGCCGATGCGGCGCAGATGGCGGCAGCTGAGCAGATTTACCAGGCGCTGCATCAAGTTGGCATCGAGAGCTTGCTAGATGATCGAGATGAGCGGGCGGGCGTCAAGTTCAAAGATGCAGAGCTGATCGGCATCCCTTACCGCATCGTCACCGGGCGCTCGCTGCAACAGGGCAAGGTGGAGGTGGTGAAGCGAGCCACCAAAGAATCCACCGAAATCGCCCTCGATCAAGTCGTTTCTACGATCCAGCAATGGATCAGCGCAGCATTAGCGGCATAAGCAGGCAACCGCTCACCCGATTGCGCTTAGCCTGCTCCGCTCAGGCTAGGGGTGGTTCAGCGCGAAAAATGGGCATCTTGGATTGCGGAAACACCTTCAGCGAACTGAGATGCCTGCGGCGCGAATCAACCTAATTTATAAGGTCTACGCTGACCAAATCACTGGCCTAGAGCGAGATGCGCTCATTCTGGAAGCCGCAGTCGCCTCGCGCTATCAGGTGCATCACTGCAAGCTGATTGAACATGGCCGGTTTAAGCAGCTGGGCATTTTTCAAAATATCTCTAGCCGTTCTAGCGCCTATTTATCGAGCAGGCTGAAAAAATTTGACCTGAATATTTTCCTGGAGGTGATTCGGCCTGAGCTATTGCCCTTGGCTCAGGTGAATCTGCTCATTCCCAATCAAGAGCTGTTTGCTCAAGCTGACCTGCCGCTGCTGGACTCCATTGACGCCGTGCTTTGTAAAACCCACTACGCCGAGCAGATTTTTGCCCAGATCACGCCGCATTATCAGCAGATTGGCTTTAGCTCTCAAGATCGGCAGCTGCCCAATGCTTGCCCCGACTACAGCCAGTTTTTTCACCTGGCGGGCAAGAGTGGCAAAAGGCGCGGCACGCAACAAATTTTGCAGTTCTGGAAAGCCCATCCGGATCTGCCCAAGCTGACGGTGGTGGCGCATGGCCTTAACCTAACGCCTTACCAAACCTGCGCCAATCTCCAGATTTTTAACCAATACCTGGCAGACGCGCAAATTCAGCAGCTGCAAAATCAAATCGGCCTGCAAATCTGCCTGTCGCAAGCCGAAGGGTTTGGCCATTTTATGGTCGAGGCGATGAGCGCTCAAGCCTGCGTGATTACCACCGATGCACCGCCAATGAACGAGCTGGTGACACCAGATCGAGGCTATCTGGTGGGTCTGGGTGTAGTCACTGCGGTGGAAGGCTATTTTGACCAGCGGTTTCAGTTTGACCCAGATCAATTTGAGCAGCAGATCTGGGAGCTGGTGCAAACCCCAGAGGCCGAAAAACGGGCAAAAGGGCTGCGGGCAAGGCGCTGGTATGAGCAAAATCAGCAGGCTTTTCAGCAGAATCTGCTGCGGGCGCTAGATCAAACTCAATTATGGGGCGGGTTGCGACCGGGCGGTCGAGAAGTTTGCGGTATCTAGATTTAAAAACGGCACCGCTCCATTGCCGCCTAGCACCTGGGGAAATTTGCCGTCCCACTTTTCAATCGCCTGCTTTTGCAACAGCTCGGAGGTGAGAGTTTCGCGCAGCAGGCGTTGGGCTTCGGCCTGTCCTTTGGCGCGATTAACGGTGGCTTCGGCTTCCTGTTCAGCTTCTCTGGCAATATAGACGGCGCGTTGAGCCCGCTGTTCGGCGATTTGCTTTTCTTCGACTGCTTTTGAGAATTCTGTGGAGAATGCCAGGTCTACAACGCTGGTATCCAGCACGATAATCCCGTATTTCTCTAGGCGTTGGCCAAGGGCTTCATCAAAGTCTTGCTTCAGCTCGTTGCGTTTGGTAATGGCTTCTTCGACGGTGCGGCGAGCAGCGGCAATTTTGAAGGATTCTTGGGTTTGGGGGGCAATAATTTTTGAGACAATGTTCTGTAACGTGCCCTGAGAGCGGCGAATATTCACAACTTGAATTGGATCTAGGCGAAAGTTGATGGCAAAGCTGGCGGAAAGCTGCTGTAGATCTTTGGTGGAGCTTTGGGCGGGCACTTCAAACTTTTGGACGGTGAGGTCATAAAAATCGACCTTTGAAACCAGCGGCGGCTTGAAATGAGCACCTTCCAACAGAACGCCATTTCTGGCTTTGCCCAGAATACTCAAGACTCCTGCTTCGCCTGGATTGATGATCACATAGGAGCTGAGGCCGATGACGGCGAGGATGGAGATAATTACCACGAGAAGTGGGGTTTGCCAGCTGGCTTGACGACTGTTCACGGTGTTTGCCTTAAAAAATAAACTGAAACAAAGGGCTTGCCCCTTTCTCATCCTACTCGCTAGACGCTCTGCCTCCACCGCTGACCAGCTGACATGAGAGCTGACATGAGGGCTAACATGGCCAACAGTCTGTGGTAATCTCAGCTTTAGCGTTTTTTTAATTGCTCATGGGCAGCCAATCGACCGCCAAAACAATTTTTCTGCTGGTCTCTATGCTGGGCTGGCTGCTGGTGGGCGCTGCGCTGATGTATCTGTTTCCGCTGATTGCCAACTGGCTAGTCGCTTCAGATCTGACTGCGCTATGGATGACAAATCTCAGCCGAGGCGGCTACGATCCAATGCTGGCTGGGGTGGGCGGCGGCATTGCCCTGACGCTGACGCTGCTGGGCAATTTTGCCTGGTATCGGCATGAACGCAAGCTTTAAAGGCTGATCAGCCCAAATTATTGACAACGGCAACAGGCAAGCTTCGTCGGTTGTAGCACTCAACTCACATCTGTAAGAATGGAATCAAAAAAGGTGAACAAAATTACATCGGTGTTACCACTATGAGCTAACCAGAGGCTACAGTGATGAACTGAAACAGGAATGGCTGAAGCTCTATGTTAATGGCATGGGGTTTGGAGCCATCGAACGGGTCAAGTAAGTCCCCTACACCCCTGTCATAACCTGGGTCAGACAGGCAGGCCAGCAGATTCCTGATGCCTATGATCCAGAACATTTGTGATTCTGAGTCAGCGGAAATGCTGAGGGGCTCGGTTCGATTGCTACTACATTACTTAAAATTCTGGGATGTCCCACTTCCTGCTTGGTTCATACCTTAATTCAGCAACGTCCAAAAGTGTTGCTCTCGGTGATGCAGCTTTCGGCAGCAGAAGTGGCGTATCAGATTGGGTATTCTAGTCAGAGCCATTTCACGGCGCAGTTTCGCAAAGCCGTGAAATGGCTCCAAAGCAGTCCCGAGGATAGACTTGAATTGTTCAATGTCACGCTTAGCTCTCTAACATGCCCATGAACTTTAAGCGGGGTTTGTTATTTTTCTGCTTAGGCTTGTCCGCGATCGGTTGGCTGGGCTATAGCCCCTTTCTTGCTGGCTATTGGTTCGGAATTTATCCCTTGGCTGTGCTCTATAGTCGTCTTTTTAATCTCCCTGCTGTCCT
The DNA here is from genome assembly GCA_949127695.1 of Synechococcales cyanobacterium PMM_0073. Taxonomy (GTDB): domain Bacteria; phylum Cyanobacteriota; class Cyanobacteriia; order Elainellales; family Elainellaceae; genus Elainella. The sequence continues at coordinate 7,778 of CASBQH010000098.1, read as the reverse complement.
GCTGTTTTTAGTTGTCTTCCGGTTTTGGCTGTAGTTTGCGATCGCCGCTTTTCTCTGCATTGTGTTGATTCGAGTAACCCGCCAACGCATCTACCGTCGAGCATTGGTCGGCATTTTGGCACTGCCACTGCTCACTCTGACGCTGTTACCTGCCGTCGCCACCTTTGTACCAGGTCCCAGTCTGACCGTGCAACCGTGGGGACAAACCTATCGCACCGCCTACAGCGCCTTTGCCAGCGATGACACCTATGGTAGTGGGTTAGTCTTTCAGTGCGATCGCAGCAGTATCTTATGTCGCCAAGTGCACCAATTTTCTGAAAGTGTCGGAGGCATCGACGAGGTGAAATTAACCTATAAACCCGATCTGGATCATCTGATTTTGACGGATTCGGGAGATTCAGTTCTGTATTGGCGATCGCGTCAAATGATCCTCTGCGCCGAGATTAATCCCTTCCCCTCCGGCACCGATTGCAATCAGCGAATGGATCGGAAGACGAATCTTAGAAATTGAAACGATGTCAGATGCCAGCCAGCCAACGAGTCGATGAAGCGGACGGTTGATAGATCTCGGTGAAGGTGCAAAGTTTATCTGTCGCCGCCTAACTGAGTCGTCATCCTGCTGCTTTCTAGTTGGGGGAGCACCTCAAGGATATCTGTCGGCATCAAGGCTATTTAGATCAATTGTGGGGATTGTGGTGAATTACTTCGACTGGATCTGGCCGCATCGCCGATTGAAGGCAACTGTCTCTGATCTGTATCCTGTTCTATCTCCTAGTTTGTATTCTACTGTGATTAACTCTTGTTCTCTTACCTAGATCGCTCAGGCAGCCTCTGAGCTGACTGATGAAAACGGCAGCCTCCAGACGCCCAAAGCTCTTGTCGAGAACAATCGCACATAGCTGGGGCTGTCAGCAGCGCCTATTCAAGATTGGGCTGAGAATTTCGCTCCCAAAAGACGCCCTCTGCGTAGCCCTGAATCGAGCGATTTTGCTCAGCCAGCGCCAGTCGCTTTTCGCTGAGGCAGCAGTAAACCGGATCAAGCTCAATCCCGACATAGCTGCGCCCGGTTTTTTTGGCGACCACCGCAGCTGTGCCTGCGCCCAAAAACGGATCAAACACCAGATCACCTGGATTAGAGCTGGCCAGAATGATTTTGGCCAGCAGCTTTTCTGGCTTTTGCGTCGGGTGGTCAGTATTTTCAGACATTGACCAAAACGGCACAGTTAAATCTGTCCAAAGATTAGAAGGATGCGTCAGGCGATAGTTGCCGCTGGACTGTCGCTGCCAGTCTTTGGGCTGACCTGACGCATCCCGATAAGGCGCAATCACCCGCCGCTTTAGCTTCACGGCTTCCAGGTTGAAGGTATAGCGCTCAGAAACCGTGCCAAACCAGATTTGCTCGGCGGCATTCTTCCAGTTTGCCTTTGCGCCCCGGCCTTTTTCACGCTCCCAGGTAATGCAGTTGCGTAAAATTAAATGCTGCTGCATCACCGTTTGAATCGCTGCCGCCGAACGCCAGTCCCCGCAGAGATACACCGAAGCTGTGGGCTTGAGAATCGGCAAAAGTCGAGGCAACCAGGCTTCCAGCCAGAGCTGGTAGTCAGCCACCGAGCGCTCCCGAAAGCTAGCTGCGCCGAATGATTTACTCAGGTTGTAAGGCGGGTCAACAAACAGCAGATCCACGAAGCCTACGGGCAGCCAATCCAGTAGTTCAAACAGATCTTGGTTGATTGTTTGGTTCAATAGCTCAGCCACCGTCGCCGCTCCTGTGAGCCGATAAGGCTGATAGGCATCTCGCTCGGCAGCGGATAGCGTTAAGGTACGGTTCCGAGGCGCTCTGGGTTTAAGCAAGCAGATTTATATTTCAGGCTAACGAACTGAGGCTAACGAACTGAGGCTAACGAACTGAAAGCTGACGCCCTGGCGCATAGCTGACGGGCTGCGGTGTAGGCGATGCAGCCGCAGGCGCGATGACCTGTCCCCAAAAGCCGCAGAGCCAAAGGCTAAAGCTCGCCAAACTATAGAGCGGCAGCAGCCCGATTAGCCGCCAGGTAAAGGCACCTTTAAAACAACCCCAGCCCACTAGCCAGAGCGCTATAGCTTCAGTCATCCAGTTGCAGCCCAACATCGCCCAGCCCAACATCCCGCCCTGCGTCAAGCCCAGCAGCAGCAGCCCATACAGCGTGCCATAGCTCAACCCCTGCTGCCAGTAGCGCTGAGGATTGGTCAGCCGACGCGCACGCGCCCAGCTCAGCAGCTGACTCAACTCACGCCAGCCCAGCGACGGTCGATCTGACTCTACCAGACAGCCCGCTAGCGTTAGCCGATAGCCCCAAGCCGTCCAGTGATCTCTGTGGCAAATGGCAGCAATTAAATTGGCCAGCGAGTCTGGCGCTGCGGTCTGCGGCAACTTGGCCAGCAGATCCGCCCGAATTGCTAAACTCCTGCCCGCTGGCATTTCGGTATCGCGAATGAGCATTCGAGCCTGTCGCTCAATTGCCCTGAGCTGAGAGAACTGGCCAACTGGATGCCCTGACAAAACGCGAGCGCAGCCGACAATGCCAATGCTGGGCGAGCGAAATGGCTGGATCATCTGCGCTAGAAAATCTCGCTCCACCCGCAGATTGCCAGCCGCCAGCAGCCAGATCTGGGCGGGGTTGGCTCGCAGCAGCTGGCTCAGATCAGTCTGGTTCACCTGCTGAATGTCGCGCTGTGGGAACTGCTGAATGAGCTGCTGTACCAGCGCGACGCTAGACTCTGAGTGGCTTTGCACCACAAATCGAATGCCATATTGCGGATAGTCTTGCTGGCAAAACGAGGCCAAATCAGCAGCAGTCTCTCCCGGCTGGCAAGTTTTCAGCAGCATGACGCTAGGACAGAAGGCAGGCTGACAAGCGGCGGACTGGCGCGCCATCACCTCAAACGCATTTTGTAAAGCATGAACCATCACCTGCCCATGAAACCGCAGAGCGGCTAGACAGAGGCCAAACAGCAGCAGGCCAGCGCTGAGTGAAAGCAGGGTTGAGATAGACATTCCGGGTTTATAGGTGCTTGGAACAGAACGGCAGAGCGCATCCTAATCAGCTGCAATATTAGCTGCTGCAACATTACCCGCTGCTGCACCACAGAACCGTGAAGCAGTCTACCGTGAAGCAGTCTATGGGCAGTCGCAATATGATACTCACAAACCCAGGATTTGAACCAGGCTTTAATCGTGGCAAAACGTGATTTCTGTTCATAGTTCTGCTAATAGCACCGAGAGCGGCGAAGAGATTTTGCCACTCAATTGCAGGGCTTCAGCAAATCTATAGCCCCTGCAAACTAGAGAGTACCTGTCGATAATCCGCCGCTCTGCCCTGCTGCAAATACAGCTCTGCCGCCCGCTGATAGTCAGCCAAAGCTGCCGCCAAGTCGCCGCTTGTGACCCACAGCTCGCCCCGTCCGAAGTAGGCATCGGCATTGTTGGGGTTGCTGCGAATCGCCGCCGTAAAGTCTTGCAAAGCCCTCTGTCGTTCGCCAGCCTGAGCCAGCGCTTGAGCGCGACGGGTCAGCGCCGTTGGGTTATCAGGATTGATCGCCAGATAGGCATCATAGTCTTGAATCGCCGCCTGAACTGCGCCTGTCGCCAAATAGGCATCAGCCCGACTTTGAAGTGCGTCCATGTAGTTGGGTCGCAGCAAGAGCGCCTGACTGTAGTCACTGATTGCGCCTTCCAAGTCGCCGTCTTGCTGGCGCAGATCGCCCCGCACCTTGATGGCTTTAGCAGAGTTAGGATCAAGGCGAACGGCGGTTTCTAGGTCTGTCATGGCTGCTGCTGGCGCATTGAGCGCAGAGAAAGCGAGACCGCGGCCTACGTAGGCCACCGTATAGGCGGGATCAAGGCTAATTGCCTGGTTGTAGTCTGCTAAAGCAAGGCGCGGCGCGGCCAAGTCAGCATAGATCAAGCCCCGGTTGTAGTAGGCAACCGGCGAGTCAGGGCGGTACTTCACGGCCTGATTGAGATCTGCTAAGGCGGCTGCGGTTTCGCCGATCGCGTAGCGCAGGCTGCCTCGGTTCAGGTAAGCATCGCCGTAGCGTTTGTCGAGGGCAATCGCCTGACTCAAGTTTTCAATCGCCGCAGTTCGATTGCCGCGCTCGCTGTAGATCATGCCTCGGTAAAAATAGGCAGGCGCAGCTTCAGCGTTGATTGCCAGCGACTGGTCAAAGTCATTGAGCGCCGCCGACTGGCGATCCAGCTGATAGTGGGCAAAGCCGCGATAAAAATAGGCATCTGCTAAATAAGAGTCAGGCGGCGGCGGCGCGAGTTCAATCGCCCGATCATAGGCGGATAGCGCCTCGGTATAGTTCTCAATTGCCGCCAGCGCAATGCCCAGCTGCAAATAAGCCGCCCCATAGCCAGGATCAATTTGAACGGCCTGCTCAAAGCGCTCAATGGCGCTGCTGTAGTCTTTCTGCTTAAAATGCTCTAGCCCAGCTCTATAGGAGCTTTCAGCGTTGGGCTGCTCAGCGGGAGCCACAGCGGGAGCCACAGCAGGTGAGGGAGTAGCCGTCTGAGCCAGCGCGCTGGGAGTAGCTGCCAGCAAAACGCCGCTGAACAGCAAGAGCGTGACGATTCGGGATGAAGAATGCATGGTTTTTACCTTCGCAAATGGGTAGGTATATCTACACTTTACCTTTTACGAAGAATTCCCGATCTTTCACCCCAACTTTAAACCCCAACTTTAAATAGATTTGAAATTGAGATTTGCCCTAGATTGGGTCAAGCGGCTCGAATTTAGGCTTGCAAATGAGCGGGCAGATCATTAGGTAGGCTAATCGGCAGACTCGCTCGCTCCGCAGAACCGAGCAGAGCATTCAGCCGCTCTTGCAGCAGCGCCATAAAAAACTCAATTTCTGCCTCTGCGCTCTTACGCAGAGTATCCGCTAGCTGATCGCAAACCAGGCTATAGGACTCAACCGCTGTTTCAAGCAAGTCAAACAGCTCGTGGATCGGTGCATCAACATAGGTGAACTCGATCTCGCTGAGGCTGTGCTGCGGCGAAAAGTCAAACTGGACAGATTGCACCAATTGCTCTAGTTCCGTGAAGTCAGCGTTCATAGTAGTTTGTGGTAGAAGTCCCGGTCGGCAGGCGTGAATGTAGCCCGCTTAGACTTTTAAAATATCTGTAAATTATTAAATTTGATTCATCAGGTCTACGGGTATTTCTGCGGATGCCTGAGCGCGAGCCTGGTGAACTTACGGAGTCGTGCCGAAAAGTCTCATGGCATCTTGCTAAAGTTCTGCCAGCTTTTATAAAGCTGCCGATTTGTCAGCAAAAAGGGCAGTAGGTTTACTGCCCTTTAACTGGATGAATTAGCAGCTGCGGCGCTAGCGATCTACCGAACCCATGATGATGTCGATGCTGCCCAAGATCACGACCAAATCGGCCACCTTCATGCCCTTCAGCAGATGCGGCAAGATTTGCAGATTGTTGAAATCAGCGGCGCGGATCTTGAACCGCCAAGGGAATACGCTGTCGTCCCCGATTACATAGATGCCGACCTCGCCTTTGCCGGTTTCCACCCGCACATAGTTCTCGCCCTTCGGAATTTTGAAGGTGGGGGCAATTTTCTTGCTGATGAACTGATAGTCAGAGTTCTTTGCCCAGTCTGACTTGGGGCCTTCGGCAATTCGCTTGGCCTCCAGGTTCTCGTAAGAGCCGCCGGGTAGCGCTTTCAACGCCTGCCGCAAAATTTTGATCGACTCGCGCATCTCGCGCACCCGCACGACATAGCGGGCAAAGCAGTCGCCTGCGGTTTCCCACTGCAAGTCCCAGTCAAAGTCGTCATAGCATTCGTAGTGATCTACCTTCCGCAGATCCCACTTGACGCCAGAAGCCCGCAGCATCGGGCCAGAGAGACCCCAGTTCAGGGCATCTTCGCGGCTGATCGTGCCAATGCCTTCCACCCGCCGCCGGAAGATGGGGTTGTTGGTAATCAGCTTTTCGTACTCATCTACTTTGGGCAAGAAGTAATCGCAGAAATCTTCGCATTTGTCCACCCAGCCGTAGGGCAGATCCACCGCGACGCCGCCAATCCGCCAGTAGTTGTTGTTCACCATCCGGTAGCCCGTGGCAGCTTCCCAGAGGTCGTAGATCAGCTCGCGCTCGCGGAAGATATAGAAGAAAGGCGTCTGAGCGCCGCAGTCGGCCAAGAAGGGGCCAAGCCAGAGCAGGTGATTGGCAATCCGGTTGAGTTCGAGCATAATCACCCGAATGTAGCTGGCGCGTTTGGGCACGGGCACGTCGGCCAGCTTTTCAATGGCGTTGACCACAATCGCTTCGTTAAACATGCCTGCCGCATAGTCCCAGCGGCTGACATAGGGGATGTACATCACCGGCGTGCGGCTTTCGGCAATTTTTTCCATGCCCCGATGCAGATAGCCCAGCACTGGCTCGCAGTCTACGACATCTTCCCCGTCGAGGGTGACAATTAGCCGCAGCACGCCATGCATGGAGGGATGGTGCGGCCCCATATTGAGCACCATCGGTTCGGTCTTGGTTTCCATCAGTGTCATGGTTTCTGTCTCCCCGTTGGATCTAGATTCGGCAGGTGGTTTAGCAGATTGAATAAACCCATATAGCTCAAGGCTTTGAGCGCTTATTTAGGTTTTTTAACAATACCTCCTCATTATAAGGATAGATAGGTCGCTGAACCGCTATGGCTGAGGATTCACAGCCATCAATCTTTGTCAGGGGATCGATAGGTTTGCGGCTATCGGCGCTGAATTGGCGGTGATAGCTCAGTGATCGCCAAGAGAATACAGCTCGACTGGATCCCCAGCCATGCGAAGATCAGCCTAGTCTGATCTGAATCGCTATTCTGAATTTCTATATGGAACCCCTGACTCCCGAAGCTGACCAAGAAGCTGCCCAGCTGGATGACGAAGCTACAGCCAGCGACCTGAGCGACGCGCAGTATCGCCGCAAAATGCAGCGCCGCAAGGCGGTACAGGCGGAGCGACTGGCTCAGCGGATTGATCAAAAAGGGCTAATTATTGTCAATACTGGCAGCGGCAAAGGCAAGACCACCGCCGCGCTAGGGATGGTTTTGCGCTGCTTGGGGCATGGCTATCGGGTGGCAATTGTCCAGTTTATTAAGGGAGCCTGGGAGCCTGCTGAAAAAGCTGCCTTTGCGCCCTGGACGGTGGGGCAAGCAGATCAGCCGCCGCAGCTTGAGTTTCATGCGATGGGTGAAGGTTTCACCTGGGAGACACAGGACAAAGCGCGTGATATTCAAAAAGCGCAGGCCGCTTGGCAAAAGTCGCTCAGCTTTATCCGCAATCCAGATTTCAAGCTGGTGCTGCTAGACGAAGTGAATATTGCCCTCAAGCTGGGCTATTTAGATTTGGCCGAGATTTTGGCTGGGCTAGCCGAAAAGCCTGAAGATTCGCACCTGATTTTGACTGGACGGGGTGCGCCGCCTGCGCTGATTGAAGCTGCTGATTTGGTGACAGAAATGACGCTGATTAAGCATCCGTTTCGCGAGCAGGGCGTTAAGGCACAGCCAGGAATTGAGTTTTAGCTTTTAAGCCGGAAATTTCGCCTAATCAGCATCCAAGAGGGCTACGGGCGCAGCGGCGAGTTTGATGGGGGGGCAACCGGAGGCGAGGCCATAATTGGCAGGGTCAAAAACCGCACGGTTAGCACAACTGCTGCAACCAGCAAGCCCAGCGCCAGCCCCCACCAGAGACCCACGCCTCCCCACCCGCTCCGAAGACCCCGCCAGTCGCTGCTGGT
>CASBQH010000097.1 GCA_949127695.1 Synechococcales cyanobacterium PMM_0073 | reverse complement strand
GTTGGTTCAGGCGGAAACTGGAAATCTGAAACTGGAGACACGGTAGAAAACATGCTGGGTAAACTGTGGCTTTGGCTTTGAGCAGAATATTAGACTGGATATTTAGACTGGATATTTAGACTGGCATGAACCGAATGTAACGAAATATTTCAGTTTCGCCAAGCGTTAAACTACAGATCTAGTGAAGCGAGGCAGCTGATGGCAGCAAAGATGGCAGCAGAAGCAACAGATATTCTGGATATCTTAACAGCGGACTATCGCAATTTTCCTCAGCACCAGACCTATGAACTCTACGCGCCGGATGTTTACTTTAAAGACCCGGTCACAGAATTTCGCGGGCGCGAGCGCTACCGGCAGATGATTGGGCTGATTGAGCAGCTGTTTGGCAATCCGCAGCTCGATCTGCACCAGATTCAGCGCGATGGCAACCAGATTCGCAGCGACTGGACGCTGCATTGGACAACGCCGCTGCCCTGGAAGCCCCGCATCCAGATTTCGGGCTGGAGTGAGCTAGAGCTGAACGCAGCAGGGCTGATTATGGCGCATCGAGACTACTGGCACTGCTCGCGTTGGCAGGTGCTGGAGCAGCATTTTTGGGGCAGGGCAGCCAAACCGTGAAGCAGCTGCCTTGGGCGGGTAGGCTGCTGGCTTCAATTTGCCCCTGATGGTTCTCGACAATCGCTTTGGCAATTGCCAGCCCCAAGCCTGATCCGGCTAGCCGTGCTGTACCAACGGGCAGGACAGGCAGGGCGCTCCGAGCCGGATCGACCCGATAGAACCGATCAAAGATCTGCGGCAACGCTGCTGCTGGAATGCCAATCCCGGTATCTTGCACCTGGAGCTGTATTCCCAGACTGCCTTGGAGCTTTTGGCGCTGTAGCGTCACCGTCACCTGACCGCCGCTGGGCGTATATTGCAGAGCGTTGCTCACCAAATTGGTGAACAGGCGAGTCAGCTGGTCAGCCTCGCCAATTAAATAAAGCTCAGCAGCATCCGGCGCAATTTGCAGCCTCAGCTTCAGGTCAAGCTCAGCTGCTAGGGCTTGCTGCTCTTCAATCACGTTTTGCAGCAGTTTGGCTGGCAGCACAGAGATCTGCGGTCGGGGCTGAGCCTCTTGGCGAGTATCTTGGCGTGCCAAAAACAGCAGATCATCTACGAGTCGCCCCAGTCGGCGGGTGAGGCGTTCAATCACCTGGAGCTGATCGGGCTGGAGTGAAGGATTTGGATCAGCCAGCGCCACCTGCACGTTGGTCTGAATCACCGCAATTGGGTTTCGCAGCTCATGCGAGGCATCAGCGGTAAACTGCTTCAGCCGCTGGTATGCCTCTCGGATCGGCGCAATGGCTAGTCCAGAGAGCAGCCAGCCAATCGCCGCCACTGCCCCCACGACCAGCAGCAGCCCCAAGCCCAAATCGCGCAGCAGCTGACGGCTGGGCTTCGTCACCTCAAACCAGGGATGACTCACTCGCAGATAGCCCAGCATCTGGTGGCCGCTCTGGTCGCTGCTCCAGACGGGCTGAGTCACCTGTCGTAGCGCAAAGCTGGACAAGAGCGGCTCGGCGGCATTGGGGGCAATCTGGCCGTAGACCGTCTCGCCGTCGCTGTCAGGATGGAGCGGAATATTGGTAGGAGCTGAGAAGGTAGACCAAAGCAGCTCGCCTTCGGGGCTAAACCACTCTAGATCAATATGGTCATCTTCGACCGCAGCCGCATGCTCTGGAAAGCTGGCCTCTAAATTAACATGCCAAACTGGCGCAGGCTCAATCACTCCTGGCTCAATCACTCCTGATTCGATTACCAAAGAGCGCTGGACGATTTCGACTACATGGTTGAGCGTATCGTCAACGCGCTCGACTAGCGTTTGGCGCACGTAAAAATAAAAGCCGGTCGCAAACAGCAGCAGCAAAACGGCGGTGACGCCTGTGTACCAAAGTGCTAGCTGTCGTCGCGTGGTTTGAAACATGTGAGAATAATCCAGCCAGTTTGGGATGATTCAGTCAATAGACAGATTTTACTAATTTGGCGTAGTTGGGGCAATTGTGGCTGTGGCATTGAACGATCTGTTCTACTATATCTGCGTCAATTTTGGCTTGCAGCGCGAAGGCATGGGCTGTCTGCGGCAAGATATTCAGGCGACGGCGCTGTTAGCGGGTGGCCTTCTCGTGCTGGGACTGGGGCGAGTTATGCTGGGCGTACAGTTTTCGACCTGGGACAGGCTGATGGCTGCGGCTCAGTAGCTTACCAGCAGCTGACCCATCGCGTAGTCTAGAAGCTATGGCAAATTTACAGACTCCCCACAGCGGCTACCACTGGAGGCATCAGAGGTGGCAGGATCGGGCGTGGCAAACTCAGCGGTTTTTTGAAGGCTGGTACTACCGCGTCACGCTGCCCGTTGAGCGCCAGACTTTTGCCTTCATGTATTCCATCGAAGATCCGCAGGGGCAGCGGCCTCACAGCGGTGGCGCAGCGCAAATTCTAGGGCCAGATGACGAGTATCTCTGTCGTACTTTTCCAGATGTGAGTAGCTTTTGGGCTTGGCCGCAGGCGCTGGGGCTAGGGCATTGCCGTCCGGCCACAGCGGGCTTGCTAGATGCCAAAACTTTTGAGCAACAGGTGCGCGAGGGCTACCAAGCCACGGCCACCTGGCATCAGGGCAAGCTGCGCGATCCGGGGACAGGCCAGAGCGCCCACTGGCAATACCAAATCCAGCCCATCTACGGCTGGGGCAACCCCCAGAAACCGCAGCAGTCTACGGCGGGTTGGCTGTCGCAGTTCCAGATCTTTGAACCGGGCTGGCAGATTTTGATGGCGCAGGGTCTGGCTTCTGGCTGGATTGACTGGAACCATCGCCGCTATGAATTCACTGATGCACCTGCCTACGGCGAAAAAAACTGGGGCGGTGCGTTTCCGCAAAAGTGGTTTTGGCTCAACTGTAGTCATTTTGACCAGCCAGATCTGGCTTTGACCGCAGGCGGCGGCAGGCGAGGCGTATTGGCCTGGATGGAGTCTGTGGCTATGGTAGGGCTGCACTGGCAGGGCGAGTTCTATGAGTTTGTCCCCTGGAATAGCCAGGTAAGCTGGGAAATTCAACCCTGGGGCAGCTGGCAGGTTTGGGCGAAGTCGGCAGACTATGCGGTAGAGCTAACGGCTGATACCAATTTGCCGGGTACAGCACTGCGCGCCCCAACTCAGCAGGGGCTAGTGTTTTGCTGCCGTGATACCATGCGGGGCAACCTGACGCTGAAGCTCTGGCGCAGAGGGAGGCTAATTTTGACGGCGCAGAGCGATCTATGCGGACTGGAGGTCGGTGGCAGTCCGTGGGATCAGGTTTGGCGCTCAGGAGAGGAATGAAGATTTGATCTCTGTGCCGCCACTGCTACAGCCAGATCCAACTGCTCCAAGCTATCAGCCAAGCGCCTCTTCAAGACTTCATCGCCAAGGGCATCCAATCCCACCCGCTTCAACTGCGTGAAACCTAGAGAGCTGCCAAAATTGAGCCAAAAAAATAGGGCAAGGGGCAGATCTTACCCATTACCCAGCTTGTCTGATGAGCCAACTGCCTGGTTTCCCAGGTTCTTCAAAGCTCAAGTGCTGCCCGTAAACGTCACCTCTGGAAACTTAGCCTGCGCTTCGGCCATCGGCTGCCGCTTGCCTTCTTCCTGCCAATAGTTGATCACTTCGGTCGCCTTATTGAGCAGCTCAACCCGGTCATTCTCGGCAATCCAGTGCTTCGCTTCTAGCTCAGTTTTCAGTTGCTCCCAGGCATCATTTCGGGGCCAGAAAAAGTAGGAAGTCAGGGGGCTTGTGCCTTTCCCCACAATCTGATCCACCGCCAGAGCAACGTTTTGGTCGAGCCAGAGCACTTTCAAAATGAACTTAGACAAAAACACCTCCAATCCAGCAGCGCTGTGCTGATTATGCATACAATCCTCTATATTAATCTACCGACCCACAGAACCGCTCATAAAAAGTGACTCAGCCCTCTGCCCCAACCACCCCAACAGCAATTCTCGTCTTCGATATCGACGGCGTCATTCGAGATGTCGGCGGCTCCTATCGGCTGGCGCTAGCCGATACCGTCGAGCAGTTTACGGGGCAATATCGCCCCACTCCTGCCGAGATAGATCAGCTCAAGACCGAAGGACGCTGGAACAACGACTGGGAGGCTTCGCAAGAGCTGATCTATCGCTACTTTGAAGCAGAAGGCCAGCCGCGAGCGTTGCAATCACTCGACTATGAAGCCATCGTTGCTTTCTTCCAAAGCCGCTACCGGGGCACTGACCCCACCCACTGGACGGGCTATATTTGCGACGAGCCGCTGCTAATTCAGCCAGACTATCTGGCAGCGCTGAGTCAGGCTCAAATTGCTTGGGGCTTTTTTAGCGGCGCGACGCGCGGTTCGGCCAGCTATGTCTTAGAAAAACGACTGGGCTTGGCGGCTCCGCTGCTGGTGGCAATGGAAGACGCGCCCGGAAAGCCTGATCCGACGGGCTTACTGCTGAGCGTACAGCAGCTTGAAGCGCGAAATCAGCTACCGCCACTGATGCCCGTAATCTATGCGGGCGATACGGTGGCCGACATGCAGACGGTTCAAGCGGCAATGCAGCAACAGCCGGAACGGCGCTGGCTTGGCGTTGGGGTTTTGCCACCCCACGCGCAGTTGACTGAAGACTATGCTGATGCTTATCGGCGCAACCTGAAGCGAGTTGGAGCCAGCATCATTTTGAACAATATTTCGCAGCTCGATTCTGACTTGATTCAAAGGCTGCTAGTGGAATTTTCGTAGGCGTGGCGCTCAGCCAAATTAGGCATGAGCCAAGCTCTGCGTCAGCCAAACCGCTTAGCTGCGGGCTGCGCCTTTGACGCTGCTGGAGCCGGAGAGCAGGCAGTAGAGCCATTCTAGACCCATTTCGCTGATCCACTGAGGGATAGCAGGCTCAGAGTAGCTGGAGCGGGAAACTGAGTTGGCAGGGAAGTAAGCTTTCATGTCGGAACTCTCTGTTCGGTGTTTCCACTAGCTTACTTAGGCAACATCAAGGAACATCTAGGTAACGCTACGGATTCTATGAAGTTCTGATGAATCTAGCGGTTGCGGCTGATCTCAAGCCTGCCTAGAAGCGGCTAAACGGCAGTGAGCGTCTGGCCAGAACCCGCTGACTCAGCAGCTTTCGCAGGCGTTCTGCCACAGCCAGCGGCAAGACAATGCCCCAAAACAGTGAACCCACCAAGACAATCACCCAGGACATGCCGTGGCGTTTTGAGGTCGAGCCGTCGAGCCAGAAAGAGGCAAATAGCACCAGGAAGAAAATCCCAGCGGTGACTAGATAGAGTAGACCAATGTTTGCTTGCATGACCCAAGTTCCTTTAGTGCTATTTTTGCGGCTAAGGTTTGAACCGTCGATGCACAAATCAACCTCTCTCAAATGTACACAATAGATGAAGCATTACCCGGAAAACTTTAAAAATCTCATGAAGTTACGCTAAAAAGCGGATCATTTTAGGGATTTCCTGCGGCATTTGCGGAATTTCTAACGCGGCTCGCTGGCCATCCCAGACTGAAACACCTGCCCAATCACTTCTTCAATCGGCGGGTCGCCCACTGTTAGATCGAGCACCTCAAAGTTGGCCAGCATTTGGGTAATCAGCTGGGTCAGGTTTTCCTGCGGCACCAGAAACCGGACGATCCGCCCCGACAGCTCTTTAATTTCGCCATAGGCTTGCAGGCTGGCCAAAGGCGGCGCTTCCGCTAGTTCCATCGTCACCTCGCGGCAAGGGGCAAAGCGCTCCAGCAGACTATCTAGGCCACCGTCATAGATCAGCTGACCGGCATAGATGACCAGCACTCGCTGGCAGAGCGCCGTAATATCGGCCATATAGTGGCTCGTCAGCAGCACGGTGGCTCCATAGCGCTGATTGTAAGCCTGCAAGAATTCCCGCACGCTGATCTGGGCATTCACATCTAGCCCCAGCGTTGGCTCATCCAAAAACAGCACCTTGGGGCGGTGAATCAGCGCTGCCAGCAGCTCAGCCTTCATGCGTTCGCCCAGGGAAAGCTTGCGAACCGGCGAATTCAGCTTGTCGCCCAGGCTGAGCATTTCGTTCAGTTCCCCAACCCGCTGCTTTAAGTCGGCGTCCGAAATATCGTAGACTGCTGCATTAATTCGCAGCGAGTCTAGGGCTGGCAAATCCCAAATCAGCTGTTGCTTTTGCCCCATCACCAGCGTAATTTGGCGCAGAAAGCTGGCCTCGCGCCGAAACGGTATCTGCCCCGCCACTCGAACCTGGCCAGTGGAAGGATGAATCAACCCGGTCAGCATTTTTAGCGTCGTGGTTTTGCCTGCGCCGTTTGGCCCCAAAAAACCCACCACTTCTCCAGGCTCAATCTCAAACGACACCGACTGCACGGCGGCAATCTGGCGATAGCGGCGCTTAAAAAAATGCTTCAGCGTCCCGGCCAAGCCCGGATCTTTGATTGCTACCGGGTAAAGCTTGCTGAGGTTCTGAACCGCAATAATTGGAGAGGAAATTACAGGCACTATTTCTGCTCTGGGTGATGAGTGGCGGGGGCATCTGGCTCTAGCTGATTGATTGCCCGCAGCATTTGATAGAGCCGACCAAAATTGCGCTGATTAAAAAACAGGGCAATCCGGGGCAAATGCTCAGTTTCGCTGCCAATCTCTGGCGGCAGCGCCTGAATTTTTTCGATCCGTCCCCGCAGCAAAATATCGCTGAATTCTTGGTTGAGCTGCTCCACTTCCAGATCGCTCGGCTCAGAGTTGAGCCGGATGACCAGCCTGCCTTCCACATAGCGACTGGAGTGAAACATCCGGTAGAAGCTGGTAATCGCCTCGCAGGCTACGTCAATTTGATCGGTGATGGTGTAAAGCTGCAAATCTTCGGCGCTAATCAGGCCGGGTTTGAGCAGATGGTCGCGGATGTGGGTTTCCCAGCCCTGCCAGTAATTAACGCCCGGTGGATCAATCAGCACCAGCGGCAGGAAGTCTGTTTTGCCCGTCTGCATCAGCGTCAGGCATTCAAAGGCTTCGTCCTGGGTGCCAAATCCACCCGGAAACAGCCCCAGCGCGTCGCTTTCACGTAGAAAAAACAGCTTGCGAGTGAAAAAATACTTAAAGCTAATCAGCTTCGGATCGCCGCTCATAAACAGGTTTGAGCCTTCTTCAAACGGCAGCTGAATCCCCAGCCCAAACGAATGCTCTGCGCCTGCACCCTCGTTGCCCGCCTGCATAATTCCAGGGCCACCGCCGGTAATCACCATAAAACCATGCTGAGTCACTGCCTTAGCAAAATCGCTGGCCATCTGATACTCAACGCTCTCTCTGGGGATGCGGGCTGAACCAAAGATCGCAATTTTGCGAATATGCCGATAGGGGTAGAAAGTCCTAAAAGCCTGCTCCATATCCTGCAAGGAGGCGTTTAAGATTTTCCAGTCGAGCCGGTCGCCTTCAGTTTCAGCCATGCGTACCAGCGTTTTGAGAGCCTGCTGGATCAGTTCGCCATGCTTGAGATGCGGCAATTGGCTAAACAGCTCGCTGATTTCTGCCTGAAGGGCGTCCAAGGCAGCAGAAGATAAAGTCATAAATCTTTTATGGTGGGCGGCATTCTATTTTATCGAGATTTGGCTTGCTTGCTATCGCTGCCCGCTGCGAGTGCCGCTGCTCAATTAAAACCTGCCCAATTAAAACCTGCCCGATTAAAAACCTCCTGCCAAAACCCGGTGGGTACAGCAAGAGGTGGAACTGGGCAAAACTGCCCAAAGCGCTGGGTTGAAGCGCAAAACATCTAGATAGATGCAGATGCTGCGCCTAGAGGTATTTTTCCAGCGTGGTGGCTAGCGTGGTCTTAGGCACAGCCCCCACCACCATATCCACCCGCTGACCTTCTTTAAAGATCATCAGCGTCGGAATGCTGCGAATCCCATATTTGCTGGCAATTCCCGGATTTTCGTCGGTATTCACCTTCACGACTTTTACCTGCTCAGCATATTGCAAAGCAATCTCATCGACGACCGGAGCGACCATCCGGCAAGGCCCACACCAAGGAGCCCAAAAGTCTACAAGAACGGGAACAGAGCTTCCAATCACTTCTTGTTCAAAAGTATCATCTGTAACTGCGGCTGCTGACATGCCTAAATCCCTTAGCCTTCGTGATGTGTCAAAGACATACAATAGCGAAAATGTGGGGTCTAGACTAGCGCTTCTAAACAATCAGACATACTTTAAGCTCTTGGCAATTGAGCTAGTTCGACTGCACCCAAAAAGCTGCGCCAGAAAGTAGGAACCGCCCGAACTATATAGTTCAGGCGGAGTGTGGTGTGAGGAGTGAACGGAAACATGCGTCTCCGCTATTTTCATTGTAAGCGACAGATCAAAGTTTGTAGGAGGTCTGCCGCCCCGTCAGTCAGATAAACTTATATAACGCGGCGGTAGCTGTTACTTACCCATCCCCAGCTGTTGAGCCTTCTGGTAAACTTTGCCTTCGGTCAACAGCGAAGGTGCAATCACCACTTCCACCTGCTGCATTTCGCGGATATCTTTGGCTCCCAGCGTGCCCATGCTGGTTTTAAGCGCTCCCAGCAGATTATGCGTCCCGTCGTCGAGCTGGGCGGGGCCGCGCAGGATCTGCTCTAGGCTGCCAGTGGTGCCCACCTGAATTCTGGTGCCTCTGGGCAGCACCGGACTGGGTGTGGCCATGCCCCAGTGGAAGCCGCGACCGGGCGCTTCGGTAGCCCGTGCAAAAGGTGAGCCAATCATCACGCCATCCGCGCCGCAGGCAATGCATTTGCAAATGTCACCGCCGGTAATTAAGCCGCCATCGGCAATCACCGGCACATAGTTGCCAG
>CASBQH010000096.1 GCA_949127695.1 Synechococcales cyanobacterium PMM_0073 | reverse complement strand
GCGGCGAAAGCACCGAGGTTCATGCCGCCACCCAAACCGTCATGCTAGAGGCGGCTGTGTTTGACCCGGCGGCTATACGGCGCTCGGCGCGGGCGCAGGGCATCCGAACGGAAGCCTCAGCCCGATTTGAGCGCGGTGTGAATCAGGCTGAGCTGATGCTGGCCAACCGCCGCGCCGTTGATCTATTGCTCCAGACGGCGGGGGGAGAGGTGATCGCCCGGGCTGCCGATTTGCGAACCCAGACTGCCAGCCGTCAGATTGAGCTGCGGCTAGAGCGCGTTCATCAGGTTTTGGGACCCGTTTTGGCCGCTGATCTGGTCGCTGATCTGGCAGCCGATGTCGCTCGCCGCCCCGACCGCGAGCTGACCGCTGAAGATATGGCCGAGCTGACCGCTGCTGACGTAGAGCGAACGCTGAGCGCCCTGGGCTGTGAGCTGACGGCCCAGCAGCCAGATCTCTGGACTGTCACCGTGCCGCCCTATCGCTATCGCGACCTAGAGCGCGAAATTGATCTCGTCGAAGAAGTGGCACGGCTCTATGGCTACAACAACTTTTGCGACACGCTGCCCAGCAAAACCGAGGCAGGCTTTCTGCCAGATGAGCAGGTGGCGATTCGCCAAATCCACGCTGCCCTGCGCGCCGCTGGCCTCACCGAAGTGATTCACTATACGCTGGGCAAGCCTGATCTAGCCGGTGAGGTGGTGCTGGCCAACCCGCTGTTCTCCGAGTTTTCGGCGCTGCGGACAGAGTTAATCACGGGGCTAGTCGATGCCTTTGTGCGGAATTTGGAGCAGGGCAACGGGGCGCTAAACGCCTTTGAAGTCGGGCGGGTGTTCTGGCAGGAGGAAACTGGCTTGGCCGAAGAAGATCGGGTGGCCGGAATCCTGGGCGGCGATCCGAGGCGAGGTCGCTGGGTCAACAGCGGACGGGCGCAGCCGCTTAGCTGGTATGAGGCCAAAGGCTGCTTAGAGAGCCTGTTTTCGCGGCTGGGATTGGCGGTCGAATATCAGCCGGATCGACGGAACCCAATGCTGCATCCAGGACGCACGGCTTCGCTCTGGCTGAACGGCGATCGGCTGGGTACCTTCGGCCAACTGCACCCCCAGCTGCGTCAACAGCGCGATCTGCCTGATGAGGTCTACAGCTTTGAGCTGAGCCTAGAAATCTTGCTCGATCACATGCTCCAAGAGGAGCGGCTGATCCCTGTGTTTCAGCCCTATTCCAGCTATCCAGCTTCCGACCGCGATATTGCTTTCTTTGCACCAGCCAAGTTTTCGGTGGCCGAGATTGAGCGGGCGATTCGGCAGGCAGGCGGGGCGTTGCTAGGTTCGGTGGAGCTATTTGACGAATATCGCGGTGCCAACGTGCTGGAAAACCAGCGCAGTCTGGCCTTCCGGCTGGTCTATCGCGCCAGTGACCGCACTCTGACCGAGACGGAAATTGAGCCGGTTCACCAAAAGGTGCGCGAGGTGCTAGAAGAGCGATTCCAGGCGGTGCTGCGGAGCTAGAGCTGGGCGGTTGCTTTGGCAGAACCCTGCCAAAACCCTGCCAGAACCCTGCCAAAGCAACTGCCCAATTGCGCTACGATCAGTGCTGTACTTTCCAGATTGCTGCCCCGTGAGCGACGCCCTCCTCGAACAGATCTTAAAGCTAGCTGCCCCTCGTACCGATGCCGCTGAGGTCTATTTTGTCTCTAGCCAAGATACGCCGATTGAGTTTGAAAACAATCACCTCAAGTCGCTGCAAACTAAGGCAACTCAAGGCGTGGCGCTGCGCGTGATCTGCAACGGCAGAATCGGGTTTGCTAGCTCTACGGATCTAACCCGGCTTGAAGATTTGGTGGATGCTGCCGTGCAAACTGCGCAAATTGGCAGCGCTGCCGACTTTGAGTTTGCCGCTAATTTTCGTAGCCCAGACAGCAAGCCCGGTACAGCGTCAGCCCTGTCCCAGAAGCCATCAGACGAGCGATTAGACGAGCCGCCAGACACCGCAGAACTGGTGCAGATTGGGGAGTACCTGATCCGCCGCCTGCATGACTACAACGCCGATATTTTGGTAGATCTGAGCTTCCATGCCGTCTCGCGTACCGTGCGGATTGCGACTAGCCAAGATCTCTATGCTGAGCGCAGTAGCCAGACCACTAGCGCCAGCCTGTCGGGAAATTTGGTGCGGGGCGAAGACTTTTTGCAGGCAGGCAGCTATGATGTCAGCCGCGACGGAGAGCCAGACTATGACTTGATCTTGAACCAGGTGCTGCAAAAATATCGCTGGGCAGAGCAGTCGGCCAGCATCAGCAGCGGTTCGTTCCCGGTCTTGTTCCTGCCGCGTGCGGCGGCGAGTACGCTAGGTTCGCTGTTTTCTTCGGTGCTATCTGGGCAGGCAGTGGTGCAAAAAGCCTCGCCGCTGGCGGATAAGCTGGGCAAAACTCTGTTTGACAAACGCCTGACGCTGTTTGAAGATCCGCATCTGGGCGTGAATGCTTGCAGCTTTGACGATGAAGGCACGCCGACTAGCCGCAAAGCTTATCTTGAAGCCGGAACTCTTCAGGGCTTTTACTGGGATCGGCGCTGGGCGGCACGAGCAGGCCAAACCTCTACGGGCAATGGCTTTCGCGGCGGACTGTCGAAGCCCAATCCCAGCTTGGTCAATATCTGCATGGCTCCTGGTCAAACTTCAACCGCAGCGTTAATTGCGGGCATGAAAGAAGGGATCATTGTCGATCAGGTGCTGGGGGCGGGGCAGTCGAATATGCTGGCAGGCGAGTTTTCGGTGAATCTGGATCTGGGCTACAAGGTAGAAGACGGCAAAATTGTCGGGCGGGTGAAAAATACCATGGTGGCAGGCAGCATTTTTGAAGCGTTTCAGCAGCTAGTTGATTTGGGCGATCAGCCTGAGTGGATTGGTGGCAGAGCCTATATGCCGAGCCTGCTGTTTGACCAGCTCGGCGTGGCGGCAAGAGCCTGATAGAGCAGGGATAACCATGAGCATTACCACCCAACTCAGCGCGAAGAGCATCCAGATGGTTCGCCAATTGGTAAAACTGCGCCTGCTTTGGTTTATCCTAGCTGCCTTCCTGCTGCTTTCTGGCTGTGTGCGGGATGATGTTGGCGTCAGCTTCAAAGATGCAAATCACGGTGTCCTCACCCAGCGGATTCGGCTGAGTGGCCAAATGACTGGCATGAGTCAGGCAACCGCAGAGCTATGGCTGAACCAACTGACTGAGCAAACTGAGCAGCTGGGCGGCAAAGTTCAGCATCCAGCTGAGCGGGAATGGATCTTGAGCTTGCCGTTTGTGCATGTCAAAGATCTGCTGCATAAATTTGAACAATCCCAGCAGATGGCGGCTCAACCTGCTGCGGATAGCTCTGCCAGCAGGTCGCAGCCACTCTCTCACCTATCGATTCAAACCAACAATCTGATCATTTGGCAGCGGCATCACCTCAGCTATGACCTTGATTTGCGGGGGCTGGGCGTTGTCCCCAACCTCAAAAATACGGCCACCGTTTTGCTAGATTCAAATGCGCTGCCAGTCGTTGAATTTGGCCTGAATACCCCTTGGGGAGCCAGGGCGACAGCTGACTCACTGCGGCCTATCGTCAACCGCAAAGGCCGCGAGCTGCGATGGCTGCTGAAGCCAACTGTCGCCAATCATCTTGAAGCGGTGTTTTGGCTGCCCAGCTCCGTCGGAATTGGTAGCCTGATCATTCTGGGACTCGTGATCGTCGGCATGTTTCTCAAGGCTTGGCTCACTGCTTCCCGCCCTAGCCTGCCTTGATCTGATCCGACAGGCATTGGGCAGCACAGAAAATCAGAAAATCTAACTGGCCTGCTGCCAACGCTGCTTGGCGGCAGCCAGCGCCCGGTTCACCTGCTCAAACCCCGTGCCACCAAAGCTGTTGCGAGCGCTCACCACCTGTCGCGGCTCAATTGCCGCATAAATATCTGGCTCGAAGGCCGGATGTAAACTCTGCCATTCCTCCAGCGTTAGATCTTTCAGTAGCTTGTTGGCCGCCAGAGAAGTTTTGACCACCTTGCCAACCAGATTGTAGGCTTCGCGGAAGGGGACGCCCTTAGCCGCCAAATAGTCCGCCACATCTGTCGCATTAGAAAAATCTTCGGTGACGGCTTGGTTTAGTCTGGCTGGGCGAAACTCTAGCCCCTCGGCAAACAAAATTGTCATCGCTTCCAGACAGCCCTGCACGGTCTTAACGCCGTCAAACAGCGCCTCTTTGTCTTCCTGCAAATCTTTGTTATAGGCCAACGGCAAGCCCTTCATCAGCACCAGCATTCCTTGCAAATGACCAAAGACACGCCCGGTTTTGCCCCGCACCAGCTCCGGCACATCAGGGTTTTTTTTCTGCGGCATAATGCTCGATCCGGTTGAGCAGCTGTCTTTTAGCGTCACAAAGCCAAATTCCTCTGAAGCCCAGAGGATCACCTCTTCAGCCAGCCGCGAGAGATGCACCATAACCAGACTAGCGGCGCAGAGAAATTCAATGGCGAAATCGCGGTCGCTGACGCCATCCAGGCTGTTGGCATAGACCGACTCAAAGCCCAATAGCTCTGCGCTGTAGTGGCGATCAATTGGAAAGGTCGTGCCTGCCAGCGCCCCCGAACCCAGCGGCGAAATGTTGATGCGATGGTAAATTTCGCCCAGCCGCTGCCAGTCACGCTGCGTCATTTCGACATAGGCTAGCAGGTGATGCGCCAGACTCAGCGGCTGCGCTCGCTGGAGATGCGTATAGCCCGGAATCAGCGTTTCCACATGCTGTTCGGCTAGCCCCAGCATCACCGCCTGAAAGTCGAGGATTTGCTGCTGGATTTGCTCTACCTGCGCCCGCAGATAAAGCCGCGTATCGGTGCCCACCTGGTCATTCCGCGAGCGGGCTGTATGCAGCTTTTTGCCTACGTCCCCCACTAGCTCAGTCAGGCGGCGCTCAACCGCGAAATGCACGTCTTCCGCTTCGACTCCGGGCTGGAAGCTGCCCGCCTGATATTCTTGCCGAATCTGCTCCAAGCCTGCCACCAGCTGCTCGCCTTCTGCGGGAGAAATAATCCCAGTATGCGCCAGCATTTTGGCATGAGCCTGTGAGCCGCTCAGGTCATATTCAATCAGCTCAATATCAAAGCCAATGCTGGCATTAAATAGCGCAATCGCCGGATGCAGCGCCGACTCAAAGCGCTGACTCCAGGTTTGACCCGCAGAAGAATTAGAAGATGAAGTTGCCATGTTGATTCTTGATTTGGACGACCTGCACTGAGTTTGGCATTGTACAGCCTTCTAGCTCGCCAAACTGTTCAGCGCTGGCTGATGCAGGGGTTCACGCAGGGGTTCATGCAGGGGTTAATGCTGCCCAATGCAAATTTTGCTCCGGTCACGAGCCGTAACTTGTGGCGGCGCGCAGCAGGTAGCCCGCCACAAGCCCAGCCAAAAACACCCAATGCTTGCCCGCCTTAATAAAGCTACCCACGCTGTTGCGAGTCGCCTTGAACACATCGGTATCAAACTGCTGACCCTGGAGTTGAGCCGTGAGTCCGTCAAAATCAGGCCAAAGGTCAGTCTCAAAGCCATGCAAAAAGCCATGCGCTCCCGGCTCAATGGCAGCGAAGCTCGCCCAATGGGGCAGCAAGTCATGGAGCGAGATGCCCTGCGTCGCCAGATCTTGGATCAACTGAACAAGCAACATATTAAACCTCACCCACAAAGAGAATCGAACCTAGTCTGCCATAGTTCCGGCAATTCGGATCATTCCTGAAATCAGGCTGAGAGACTTGATCGCTCTGGCTGCACCTGCATCACAATCAGCGTCATATCATCTTCGTTATGCCGCTCTGCCCCAATAAACTGCTGGACTTGATCAAATAGATAGTCGAGGATCGCCTGCGGCGTGGGGCAATTTTGGCAGGCCCACTGGAAATGCTTCATCAGGTTTTCTTCGTCAAACCGCTCACCGCTTTGGTTGGCTGCATCGGTAAAGCCATCGGTAAAGTAAATCAGCGTATCGCCAAATTGCAGCTGCACCTGCGCCTCATTGTAAGTGCTGTCCATATCTAGGCCAATCAGCATCCCCAGGGTATCTAGGCGCTTGATCTTTTGGGTGGCTGCCTGCCAGAGCAGCGGTGGATTATGGGCGGCGTTGCCATAAAACAGCGTGCGGCTGCTGGCATCATATTCTGAGTAAAACAGCGTCACAAACCGCTTGGAGTTTTCCAAGTCGGCATACATAACGTGATTTAAGTGCTGCAAAATCCGGGCGGGCGAGTGGGCGTTCAGCACTTCCGCCCGCAGCATCCCGCGCAGCATCGTCATGATCAGCCCTGCCGGAACGCCTTTGCCCATCACGTCGCCAATCGCCAGACTCCAGCGGTCTGACTCTGGATTGACCGAACGCCGCCGCTTTGGCTCTGGGCTGGCCGGGTTTTTGGCCGGGATAAAGTCGTAGTAGTCGCCGCCGACTCGGTTCGCGGTTTTGCAAAGTGCCGCAATCTCGACGCCCTCAATTTTGGGGCATTGGCGCGGCAGGAGCTGAAGCTGAATTTCAGCGCCAATTTCTAGCTCCCGATCCAGCCGCTCTTTTTTGCGAAGTTCGACCGTCAGCTCATCGTTTTCGATGGCAACAGCAGTTTGGTCGGCCACCAGCCGCACTAATTTTTGGCGGGTTTCTGTCCAGCTATAGTCTGGGTCGCGGCTAAACACATAGAGCCGACCGCGCTCCAGACTTTTGGTTAAAATGGCCGTGCCAAACAGCTTCACCGATTTTCCCAGCGCTGCATTAACGTGATAGTCTAAAGCCGCCGTGCGGCTGTTGTCGGGCGTTTTGGACTGGGAGGCAAACTGCCGCGCCGCCGCCTCAATTGCCGAGCGAATATCCTGGCAGCTGTTGTCCTGGCAGTGCAGCCGCTCTAGCCGCACTTGGCCATTTGACTTATACAGCAGCAGGGCACTGCCGTCTGCATCAGTAACGCGGCTGGCAATTAACGGGGTTAGCTCCAGAAACTGATTAAGATTTTTGAAGCTGCGGAGGGCAAACCCCAGCGAGCTGAGCAGATCTTGAATTTTGTTCTGCTCCCGATGCAGTCGCAGCACCAGCTCCTTCAGCGCAAACACAGGCGTTGTCTCTGGCGGATTGGTACCACCAGGATTGCCACCTGTGAAGTCAGGCGAGGGAGAGGGCTGTCGAGGAGCAGGCACAGCAGTCATTCAATAAGCCTTAGCGCAAACAAACGTCAACCGGAGATCTGCAATCAGCTGTGATGGATCTGGTCTTACTGAGGCTGGCCTTAGTGCGGCTGGCCTTAACTCAAGACTATTGCCCCAATTGGCACAGATCGAATGACGGCAGAGGCTTATGGCAGTAAGACTAATGCATTTGGGATAAATTCTAACGAATGCCCAGATGATTGCCATAGCAATTTCTCAGCCGATCGGATGAGTTTTGCATCCTAAAGCTGAAACCTGATCGCTGCTGTCAGTGATTCAGGCGATTTATAGCGTAGATCTGACAATTTTGCAAAGAGGGCGTCAGCCTGATATGACTCGCTTTGTCAGCCGAGCTAGCTTAACGCGACAATTGCCACCCCAAAAAGCGCCAGAATGGGCTGAGCTTACCCGGAGGTTGTCCCCATGTCGAGCCTTGATCAGCAGATGATGCAGCGCTGCCTTGAGCTAGCGCGACAGGCCGCAGGCCAAACAGCCCCAAATCCAATGGTGGGAGCCGTCGTGGTGCAGGCTGGCCAGATCGTAGGCGAAGGCTTTCATCCCAAAGCCGGACAGCCCCATGCCGAAGTCTTTGCCCTCCGAGCCGCCGCTGAGCAAGCGCCGGGAGCCACCGTTTACGTCAACCTGGAGCCTTGCAGCCACCATGGCCGGACGCCGCCCTGCGCCGATGCCTTGATTCAGGCGGGAGTGGCCAGAGCCGTCGTGGGCATGGTAGATCCCAATCCCCAGGTGGCCGGAGCTGGGATCGCGCGGCTGAGAGCTGCCGGAATTGAGGTGAGCCTGAGCCTGGAGGAAGCGGCCTGCCGCCAGCTGAACGAAGGCTTCATCCACCGGATGCTCTACCAGCAGCCACTGGGGATTTTGAAATATGCGATGACCTTAGACGGCAAGATCGCCGCCAGCAGCGGCCATAGCGCCTGGGTGACTTCGCCGCCCGCCCGCAGCTGGGTGCATCGACTCCGCTCAGAATGCGATGCGGTAATTGTGGGCGGCAACACAGTGCGGCGCGACAACCCGCTGCTGACCAGCCACGGGCAGGGGCATAATCCGCTGCGGGTGGTGATGAGCCGAGGCTTAGATTTGCCGACTACAGCGCAGCTCTGGCAGTCTGAGGCATCCACGCTGGTGCTGACTGAAGCCGAGGCCAATCCAGCCGTGCGGCAGAGCCTGGAGCAGCAGGGTGTCGAGGTGGTGAGTCTGCCCGTCTTGACCCCGGCTTTGGCAATGCAGCAGCTTTACAGTCGCGGCTGTCTGTCTGTGCTGTGGGAATGTGGCGGAACGCTAGCCGCCAGCGCCATTGCCGATGGCTCGGTGCAAAAGATTCTGGCGTTTGTGGCTCCCAAAATTATTGGCGGCAGG
>CASBQH010000095.1 GCA_949127695.1 Synechococcales cyanobacterium PMM_0073 | reverse complement strand
GTAAATCGACGACGCTGCGGCTAATTGCCGGACTAGAGCTGCCGACTGAGGGCGAGATTCGGATTGGCGGACGCGACGTAACGCAGGTGCTGCCGGGTGAGCGCAATATTGCCATGGTGTTCCAGAGCTATGCGCTCTATCCGCATATGACGGTCTATGACAATATTGCCTCTGGGCTGAAGCTGCGTCGCGTCGCCGCCAGCGAGATTCGTCGCCAGATTAGCGAAGTCAGCCTATTTTTGGGCTTAGAAAACCTGATGCAGCGTCGGCCAGGGCAGCTTTCGGGCGGACAGCGGCAGCGGGTGGCGCTGGCGCGGGCGCTGGTGCGACGGCCAGATGTGTTTCTGCTGGACGAGCCGCTGAGCAACCTGGATGCCCTGCTGCGCGAACAGGTGCGCGCTGAACTCAAGCAGATTTTTGCTCAGCAAAACGCCCCGATTGTCTACGTGACGCATGACCAAACTGAAGCGATGACGCTCTCTTCTCGCGTCGCCGTGCTGCATGAAGGGCTGTTGCAGCAGCTCGATTCGCCCCGACGCATCTACAGCCGTCCGGCCAATCGGTTTGTAGCGGGCTTCATTGGCACGCCTCAAATGAACCTACTCCACCTCAACTGCGAGCGCTCCTGTGCCCTGCTGGGTCAATATAGAATTCCTTTGCCTGCGGGCGCTCGCAGCCTGCGTGAAGTGGTCTTAGGCATCCGGCCAGAGCATATTCGGGTGGTGCGTCCCAATGATCAAATTGTGATCCAGGGCGAAGTGGCGCTGGTGGAAAATTTGGGCATGAGCGATCTGCTGACGGTGCGGATCGAAGGCAAGCCAGAATTTGTGAGAGCGATGCTTTCGCCCGATCAGTCTTGGAGCGGTAAATCGATCAAGCTAGGCATACCGCCTGAAATGATTCACTGGTTTGATGCTCAGACCGGCAATCGGCTCACCGACTCGCCTAGATAGAGGCTCAAGCGACAGTTGAGGATGGCTTGTCGCTTAAGCCATGCTGAGTCGTCGGTAGCTCTAGGCAGTAGCCTGCGCCGTAAACCGTTTTGATGTAGCGCGGATGGCGCGGATCAGGCTCTAGCTTTGTTCGCAGATGGCGCACATGGACTCGAATGGTTTCAATATCGTCGTTGGGATCGTAGCCCCAGACTTCTTTGAGGATTTCGCTAGGCGAGACGGTTTGGCCATGGCGCTGGAGCAGACAGTGCAGCAGCTCAAACTCCAGATGCGTTAGCTTCACCGTACTCTCAAACCAGATGGCTTCGAGCCGCTCCGGCACCAGCGTCAGCTGCCCAAAGCTAAGAATCTCGGCATGTTTGGCCGCCTGTGGAATTCGATCGGTACGCCGCAGCAGCGCCCGCACCCGCGCTAGCATCTCTTCAATTTCAAACGGCTTGGTCAGATAGTCATCTGCGCCCGCGTTAAAGCCTTCAACTTTGTCTTTGGTTTGGCTCAGTGCCGTCACCATCAAAACCGGGATCTCAGCGGTTCGTTCGTCTCGACGCAGCCGCTGACAGACGGTAAAGCCATCGACTTTGGGCAGCATCAGGTCGAGCAAAATCAAGTCCGGCAGCAGCTGAATTGCCAGCGCCTGACCTTTGATCCCATCTGGAGCTTGACTGACACCGTAGCCCGCCATCTCCAGGTTTACAGCGACCAACTCTGAGATAGAAGGGTCGTCATCGATCACGAGTATACGAGGCATCACGCTAAGGGAGGCTGAATAACTGCGGCTGAACCATTGCGACAATCCGCACAGAAGTTTTGAAAATTTTTAACAAAATCCAAAGATTCCTGTACAGATTATAAGCAATGATCTGGAATTTTATCTCAGCGCAATAGATGGATTGCCGCAATCAGCTGAATTGCCGCGCTATTGCCCCGCTTTTACTTTGTCGCCAACCCGCATTCCTGTGCCGCTGACAATTCTGCCGACCGCCGAGCTGGCATCTACCTCTGTCAGCTCAATTCGACCAATTGGGGAGCTGATGCTTCGCAGTACAGCTCCCGTCTGGGGATCGAGCACCTCCCGTTCGATCCGCTCAATTGATAAAGTCATGCCGGTGCGGAAGCCATCTTGAGCGCCCTTATTGATAATCACCGTATTGCCTGAAACGTCAGCTACAATCGCCTCAACAACTGGCATGGTTTGGGGCTGAGCTGCCATTCTGGAAGAGGAATCTACGAGTTTATCGGCTAGCTGACTGACTGCTGCATCTGCCGCGCCGCTCAGCAGCTCATCGTCGTTGTTGGCGCTGCTGCCAATATTGCCCAAAATCGAAATCGAAACACCGCCGCTGCCTTGCTCTTTTGTGCCTGAGCCCTCTGCGACCGAAATGATCTCGCCGGTTGTCGTGTTGACAATCCGAGCGGTTAAGGCTACCTCTGCGGTGCGAACTGTCCGATTGCCGCCAAAGCCAAAAATTGAGCCGCCGCTGCCTTCTTCGTCCAGGTTAAAGCGCGTCACCGAACCAATGATCACCGCATCTGCGCCCAGCAGCCGTCCGACTTGAGCCGCTGTACTGGCATCTACCCGACCAGAAGCTCCTAGATTTTGCTCTGCCAAAATATCGGCAATCCGACTGCGTTCAATCATCGTGTAGCGACCGCTGTTGACCAGCTTGTTGGTGAGCAGGTCACTGACGCCTTTGGCCGCTCCCGGACTGGCATACCACCAGGAGTCGGCTCCTGTGCTGGCATATTCAAAGTCCAGCACGGCTACTCGTATCCGGGTTTGGGCTTGAGCCAGCTTCATGGGCGTGGCAGCGACAGCAGGCGGCAAAGTGGGTACAGTTGTGAAGCCAGCCAGCAGGGTTACTCCGAGAGAAAGCAGGGCGCTAAGTTTGGTTGATGTCATAGTAAAAAGAGATGAGAGCTTGAATCTAAACTTGGATGAGCGGCAAAAGAAACCTGATGCATCGTTAGATTACCCAGTCTGAATGCCTGACTAAAATTTCAGTCTTCTATTCAGCAATTCCGGATTCACCGCATTCCAAATCTGCTCAAAATCTAGATTTAGCCCAAAATTTAGCCCAGCAGCACCTATGTCTTCCCAGCCTCCGACGATCCAGTCTCCAGCAGTGCAGTCTCCAGCAGCGCAGCCTCTAGCAGTGCAGATCAGCGGATCGGGCTACCCAATGCTCTGTCTGCATGGGCATCCCGGTACTGGCCAGAGCATGAGTGTCTTTACGCAGCAGTTCTCACGTCAGTTTAAGACGCTGGCTCCCGACTTACGGGGCTATGGCCGCAGCCGACCCACGGGTGAGTTTCAGCTAGCAGATCACCTCAGCGATTTAGTCGCCTTGCTAGACAAGCAGCAAATTTCGCAGTGCCTGCTGCTGGGCTGGTCGCTGGGCGGCATTTTTGCGCTTGAGCTAGCGCTGCGCTATCCAGATCGGGTGAGCGGCTTAATCTTGGTGGGCACAGCGGCTCGCCCTTGGGGCAGTCATCCCAAGATTACCTGGCAAGATAATTTGCTCACGGGGATCGCCTCTGTAATTAACCGCCTCAAACCGGGCTGGCAGTGGAATATTGATACGTTTGGCAAGCGCTCGCTCTATCGCTACTTAATCCAGCAGCATACGCCCCTAGCTTATGAGTATCTGGCTCATGAGGGCATGTCGGCCTACTTGCAAACCTCTGGTGCGGCAACTCGTGCCCTCAACCATGCCATTCGGGGCGGCTACAGCCGACTGCCTGATCTGCACCAAATCCGCTGCCCGGTACTGGTGCTGGCGGGTGCTGAAGACCGCCATATCACAGCTGCCGCCAGCCTAGAGACGGCGCAGGCTTTATCCAACTGCCAGTCTATTTGCTATGCCAACGTAGCTCATCTGTTTCCCTGGGAAATTCCAGCGCAGGTGCTACAAGATATTGAGCAATGGATTGCGGCTCATCCAGCGGTGATAGGCGATATAGGCTGAATCTAAACCTGCCCGGTTAACACAGGCGAAATTTCAAGTGAGCCAGATTGGCCTGCACCGGCTTCTGAATCATCAAATATGGTGAGTTGGTCAGGCTTAATCCGTTTAATTTCTACCTTCATCCCTTTTGCCCCTTCCTGCTGTAAATCCTGCATAAAGCCAGATTTGCCAAATTCAGCTTCTGCGGCGCTCACGTAGGGGCCGAAGTAGTAAACGCAGCTGGGCGTTTCAGTCTCGATCTCAATCCACCAGGCTAATCCAAAGAATTCAAGCGTGTTTAACCAAAATTCGTTCATATACTCTCACCAGTATGCCGGGATGCGATGACCGATGCAGCTATCTGCCAAGCTTGTCAATTCACTGAGCGATTGCTTGAACCAATCGGCTAACCTATTTCCTGATTCACCCGTCGATTGGTAATCAATATGGCTAATAGTTGGATTAACCAGTCAACGATTCAGTCAATCGCTCTGCCGCAAGTTATAGCAAGAATCAACCCTTCTACATTCTGGTTATACTGTGTCACGCCTATTTTTGCAAAGCACCTTTGGATAAACTTTTGAGATCTAGCCGCTGGGATCGCCGCTGCCGAAACACCTCATAAAGCACCATACCAGCCGCTACTGAGGCATTTAGGCTGGGCACCTGACCTTGGAGCGGAATTGAAACTAATACATCGCAGGATTTTTGGGTGAGCAAACTTAAGCCCTCGCCTTCTGATCCCACTACCAAGACAATTGATCCTGTAAAATTCACCTGATCAACAGGCTGATCGGCATCAGCGACGGTGCCGTAGATCCAGAAGCCCGCGCTCTTTAAATCTGCTAACGCCCGCCCCAAATTGATCACCCGCGCCACCGGAAAAGTTTCCAGCGCCCCTGCCGCGACTTTGGCCACGGTTGCAGTCATACCCACAGCTCGTCGCTGCGGGATCACGAGTCCCTGTGCGCCCAACGCTTCTGCCGAACGAATAATCGCGCCCAAATTATGGGGATCGGTAATGCCGTCCGCGACCAAAATAATCGGGTTATCAGTCTGCGCTTTGGCTTGAGTGATCAAGTCAGCTAGCTCAAGATATGGGTGAGCAGCCATTTGGGCGGCAATACCCTGATGAATGCCGCCATCTGTGATTTGGTCGAGTCGGCGCGGCTCCACTTCGTCAATGACTGCGCCACCGGCTTTGGCGTCGCTCAGCAGCAGATGAAACCTCGGATCGTAGCGCAGGCGCGATGTCACCCAAATTCGGTTGATCGCCCGTTCGCCTTCTAAGGCAGCCAAAACGCTATGCCGCCCGTAGATCAGCTCTGACTCAGTTTCGGACGCCGGCATGGCAGGGTCGATATCATTGCGAAGCTCAGCCCGCAGCCCCAAGCCAGAGGCTCGATCAAAACGAGGGGAAACCTCGCGCGCCTGGAAATCTCTGCCCGCATGAAAATCTCTGCCGCGCCCTGCCTGATCTCGATCTCTGCCCTGAAATTCTCTGCCCTGAAATTCTTTACCCCGAAACTCTCTCCCCCGGAATTCCTTGCCCCGATCTTTACCGCGAAACTCTCGACTGGGCGCGCCATCGCGACTGAACTGACGGCTGACGGGCTTGACTTCTGGTGATAGATCTGACCCTGCCCGCCCGCGAGCTGGCGGTTCGGTGGGGCGAGTTCGACGCTGAGGCCGTCCCAAATCGCGACCGGAATCACCCGCTGAATAGCTCTCAGGTCGATCCCAGTTTGAGGAGCTATCTCGCTTCACCCGACGCGGCGACTCATCCGAACGCTCGGCACGGCGGACGGGCTGAGCTGAGCCGCGAGACTTGGCGGGTTTGGGAGTCGGACGAGGTGACTCGAAAGCATCATGCTCTGCGCCGTAATCCCTTGCAGGTTTAGCGGCTCCACGAGATTTAGGATGAGCTCGCTTAGCCCCAAACTTAGCGTTAGGTTTTGCGCCGGGTTTGCCACCAGACTTTACACCAGGCTTGCCAGCCGATTTGCGGGCGGGCTTAGCAGAGTTAGAACGACGGGGTTTATCCATGATTTAGCCTAGAGCCTATATGTAGAAAAATTGATAGCTGAAGCGCTTATGGATCGACTCCCGTCGCAGCAGCCAGATTAAGCTGACTGAGAAGTTGCATCAGCCGCTGGGGATCAGATAAATAGAGATAGCCAAACAGAGCCTCAAGTGAGGTGGCCTGCTGATAGACCTCTGGGGCAACCCGCTTGGGCCGACCCGAAGCTGCATTTCTACCGCGCCGCGCGATCTCTTGCTCAAATTCATTTAGATAAGGCTGAAGCAAGGCAAGCTGCTCGGCCTGGGTTTCGGCTCGAACCTGCGCCACAACCTGCTGATGGTAGTCTTGCAGGCGCTTGGGCGGCATCAAATAGCGAGTGCGAACATAAAGCTCATAGACCGCATCTCCAATATAGGCCAAGGCCGCTGGAGAAAGCTGCTGGAGCTGTGAGGATTCAAACGAATTTGGATAGGCTTCGGCAAACGTGATCGCAGGATTGGACATCTGCCTTGCCCAAAATGAATTGAGGAATTTTTGTTAAAGTCAGCTGGATTTTAAAAGCGGCTTCATATTATGCTGTGAGCCATTGTTCAGCTCGTGAATGTTCAGCCCATGAATTATGAGCTACTTGCCCGCATCTTTACTGAGATTACCCAACGCTACTTCAACCGAGGGCTGAAGTGCCAAAAATTGCTCAAGGCGAACTAGCTTTACGGTTTGGGTGACGCGCGGATTGGTGACAATTTGTAAAGTGCCGTTTGCAGTCTGCACCTTTTTGGCTAGCTGCACCAGCGCGCCTAGTCCTGAACTGTCGATGAAGTCAATTTGGGAGAGATCTAGCACAAAGTTTTTTGGCCCTTCTTCGACATATTTATCCATCACCTTGCGGAACGTCGGCTCGGAAAACGCATCCAAGAGCCCAGCAAGGCGATACAGTTGGCAGTTGTCCCTAACTTCGCGAGTGCCTCTCAAACTGACGGTCAGGGTAAGTGCGTCTGGAATAGAACCCTCCTCGCTACTAAAGCTTTTAATAGGAAAAAATGCACAATCCGAGGTTCAAGTATAGGTCAGGATGCTGACTTCCGCAACCTGATTTTTAGATCTTGTTACTGTTACTAGCGCCTGCGAAAATCTACGGATTTTAATCACCCTGCGGCAGCTCCTGCCAAAGCGTCGTCGTCTGCCTGAGGCTAGTAAAGCTGCCGTTTCCGAGAATTAAATGATCAAGCAATGGAATGGCCAGCAGCTGTGCCCCTGACAAGAGCTGGCGGGTGAGTGCAATATCCTCTGGGCTAGGATCAAGGCTGCCCGATGGATGGTTGTGGGCAATAATTGCTCGCAGCCCGCCCTGGCGAATGATCTCACGGAAGATTTCGCGGGGATGCGCCAATGTCTCAGTAGCAGTGCCAATGCTGATCACTCTGGTGCCAATTAGCCGATGCTTGATGTCCAGCAGCAAAATGGCAAATTTTTCTTGCGCCTGCCACATCAGATCAGCGCTGAGAAGGGCGGCGGCAATCGCCGGATCGTCAATCACGGTTTTTTCGGTGGGGGCAGCGGCCAAGACGCGCTTGCCTAGCTCAACTGCGGCCAAAATCGTGCAGGCTTTGGCAGGCCCCACGCCCGAAACCTGCGTCAGCTCGTGAATGCTGACCTCGCGCAGAGTTGCCAGCGGATCGCGCTGATCGGCTCCTAGCGTTTGTAGGATCATCTGCCCCAGCCCCACTGCCGAGAGCCCACCCTGCCCGCTTCCC
>CASBQH010000094.1 GCA_949127695.1 Synechococcales cyanobacterium PMM_0073 | reverse complement strand
GTGGCGGCGGCAGATGGGGCGGGCAACTTCCTCAGCTCGCAGGTGCTCATCCCGATTTTGATCCAGCATCTGGCCGTGAATCGCGGCTACAGCGGTGAAGTGATTAAAACAATCAGCGGCTCGAATTTGATCCCCAAAGTGGCCGCGCTCTATGATCTGCCCGTTCACCAGACGCCGATTGGCTACAAGTACATCGCCGATCGGATGCTGGAGGCGCAGGTGCTGCTCGGCGGCGAAGAGTCGGGCGGCATTGGCTATGGCCACCATATTCCCGAACGCGATGCGCTGCTCTCGGCGCTCTATGTCTTAGAAGCCGTGGTCGCCTCTGGCAAAGACCTCAGCCAGCTCTATGCCGACTTGCAAGCCAAAGCTGACTATCATTCGGCCTATGACCGCATTGATCTGCCGCTGGCCAGCATGGAGGTGCGGGGCAGGCTGCTGCAACAGCTCCAGAACCAGCCGCCAACTGAAATTGCCGGACAGCCCGTCACCGACTGTCTCTCCATTGACGGCTACAAGTTTCAGCTGGCCGATCAGAGCTGGCTGCTGATTCGCTTTAGCGGCACTGAACCGGTGCTGCGGCTGTACTCTGAGGCACTGAGCCCTGAGCGGGTGCAGCAAAATCTGCTCTGGGCGAAAGACTGGGCGAGCGCTGTTTAGCTTCTAGAACTATGCCAAACTTAATCGTCGCGACCAGCAATCCCGGCAAAATCCTGGAGATCCAGCCCTACTTAGCCTCGACATTACCTGACTGGCAGCTTCAGCTCAAGCCCAAGGAGTTGGAGATTGAAGAAACGGGCAGCACCTTCGTGGAAAATGCCTGCCTGAAGGCAATTCAGGTGGCCGCAGCGCTGGGCGAATGGGCAATTGCTGACGACTCAGGACTCTGCATTGAGGCGCTAGGCGGCGCACCTAGCATCTACTCAGCCCGCTATGCCGAAACCCCCCAAGCCTGCATTGAGCGTGTGCTGCATGAGCTAAAGGGCGTCTCAAACCGTCAGGCTCATTTCACCTGTGCGCTGGCGGTGGCTCGACCTGATGGCTCCATTGCCCTCCAAACCGAAGGCATCTGTCCGGGTGAAATCCTGGAGGCTCCTAGCGGCGCAGGCGGCTTTGGCTACGATCCGATTTTCTATCTGCCGGACTATCACAGCAGCTTTGCTGTAATGTCGGTGGCGCTAAAAAATCAGATTAGCCATCGGGGGCGAGCCTTCCAGCAGCTCTTGCCAGAGTTGGTGAAGCTGTTAGGCAAGAGATCCCCCTAAGTCCCCCTTAAGAATGGGGACTTTGAGCAAGAGGAATTAGGAGGATGAGATCGCTGGGCTAGATTGCTTCCTGGTTTTTCTCGCCGGTGCGGATGCGGATGATTTGCTCGACGGGGCTGACGAAGATTTTGCCGTCGCCAATTTCGCCCGTTCGTGCGGCGGCGATCACCTTATCAACCACCATATCGAGCTGGTCATCTTCGACCACAATCTCGACCTTTAGCTTTTGCAGAAATTCCACCGTATATTCTGAACCCCGGTAGCGCTCGGTCTGCCCTTTCTGGCGACCAAAGCCCCGCACCTCCGAAACCGTCATGCCGACAATGCCAGCATTGACCAGGGCAATTTTGACCTCATCTAGCTTGAACGGGCGAATAATGGCCTCAACTTTCTTCATGGACTCCGTCACTCCCTACTTAATTTGTCTTGTGAATTAGATAACCTGCCTGTTTCTACCATCGCCAGGAAAGCCAGTTTTGTAATATAAACTACGTTTGGCGATTACAGAACCTTTTCCGGTCAGCTTTTGGTATTGGCCGCGCTTCAGATTATCACTCAGAGCAGCGGTGGATCAGCTACAGTCTACGTGAATCGTAAGCTTGTGGCTGGCCAAAGCGTTCTTAAAGATTAGTCGAAATTGCCTGAACTGGACAAGTCGAGATGCATTGTTCGCAAACCACACAGCGTGAGCGGGTGAAGTTAAGCCGAAAGCTCTGCGGATCGAGGCTGAGGGCTTCGGTGGGGCAGACGCCCGTGCAGAGGCCGCAGTGAACGCAGATTTCGTCGTCAATTACAATCTCGCGGCTGGCCGAAGAGACGCTGATCTCCTGCGAGCGCATCCAGTCTAGCGCTGCCTCTAGCTGATCGATATCGCCGGACAGCTCGACTACCAGCATCCCAACTTGGTTGGGGGTGATCTGGGCGCGAAAGATATTGGCGGCTACGTTAAAGTCTTTGGCGAGCCGGTAGGTGATCGGGATCTGGACTGACCGCCTGGGAAAGACTAGCGTGACTCGTTTTTTCATGGTTCGGCTCTCCTAAAATCTGGCTCCGGTTTTAGCCGCTGTTTCGCTGGGCTAGGATTCGCTAAGCTGGTATCTGTAAGCCCGCAGCGCCCTGAAATCTATTCCTAGAACTATGACCGCCAACTCACCTACTCCTCAGTCTACTCAACCTGACCCGCAACCTGACTCGCAATCTAGCTACCAGACTGGCCAGCAGTTCCGCAATCTGGTGCTGGTGCTGGCGGCGGTGGCGCTGAGTGTCGCGCTGTTTTTGGGCTTGCAGGGGGGCAGCAATACGGGTTCGCTGGCGGCTATGGCCAAATCTGCGGTGCCGCTGGAGACGGCGCTGGCCAACGGTAAGCCGACGCTGATGGAGTTTTATGCCGACTGGTGTACTTCTTGTCAGGCGATGGCTAAAGATATGAGTGAGCTGAAGCAGGACTATGGTCAGCAGGTGAATTTTGTGATGCTGAACGTGGACAACAGCAAGTGGCTACCCGAAATGCTGCATTACCGAGTGGAGGCAATCCCGCACTTTACCTTCTTAAATGCTCAGGCCGAACCAATCGCCAGCACGATTGGCGAACAGCCTCGCCCGATTATGACGGCTAACCTCCAGGCGCTGGCTGCAACTGAGCCTTTGCCCTATATTCAGCAGCGCGGGCGGATCTCGCAGGTGGAATCTAGCGTGATGCCAAAATCCAGCGCTGGCGAAGATCCGCGCAGCCACGGCGCACAGGTGTTGCCTGCTTCGTAGTGGCTCAGTTTAATGGCTCAATCTATCGCAGCAGTTATCGCAGCAGCACGCTCATGAATTTGCCGGGGGCAAACGGCACGGGAACCATTGGCGAGAACTGGCTGCGGTCGGTAATCATTTGCCTCACGTACATCTCGCTGATGATGTGGTTCACTTGCTCGCGGGTACCGACAATCCAAATCTGCGCTCGATCACCAAGCGACTCTGGCAGCAGTTCGTTGAACTCTGAAGTCATGATATTTAGCCTTTTTCTTTT
>CASBQH010000093.1 GCA_949127695.1 Synechococcales cyanobacterium PMM_0073 | reverse complement strand
GGCGCACCCACCGCCAGCGGCAGCAGGAGCAGCGTGGGCACAGGCAGAATAATCCAGAGGCTGAGAAACAGCCCGATACAGCTGAAGAGCGCCAGAATGAAAGGCAGGAGGGTTGCGGCAGTTTGAACCATGCTGTTAGTCTAGCCCAGCGGCCTCAGCCTCTCAGCACTTCAGCGATCTGAGCAATTTCGAGCCATAATAGGCCAATTGCCAAATTATCTGCCCAACCTTGTCTTCCTCTCCTGCCGAATTCACCTCATCCGCCTTCCACCAGCTTCATCCCGAAGTGCAGCGCTGGATTTGGGAGCAGCATTGGGCAGAGCTGCGCGAGATTCAGGAGCAGGCGATTGCCCCCATTTTGGCTGGCGATACTGACTTAATTATTGCGGCTGCCACCGCAGGCGGCAAAACCGAAGCGGCCTTTCTGCCGATTTTTTCCAAGCTGCTCTCCGCCGAGAATTTGGACGCGACCAGCGTTCAGGTGCTCTATATTAGCCCGCTCAAAGCCTTGATCAACGACCAGCATCAGCGGCTCGAAGCGCTAGGAGAACGCCTCGAAATTGCCGTCCATCCCTGGCATGGCGATATTAGCGCCTCTCGCAAGCAGCGATTGCTGAAGCAACCTTCTGGCATTCTGCTGATTACGCCCGAAGCCCTAGAGGCCATGTTTATCCTGCGGGGGCATGAGCTGACGAAGCTGTTTGGCGGGCTGCGCTATACCGTCATCGACGAACTGCATTCGTTTATTGGCACTGAGCGCGGTCAGCAGCTGCGGTCGCTATTGCATCGGCTCGAAGCGGTGCTGGGTCGATCGGTGGCGCGAATTGGCCTCAGCGCTACGCTGGGCGAAATGGATCTCGCCAAGCAGTATCTGCGCGATGCTCAGGTGCAGCTGATTCTCTCTGACGCCACGGGTCAAGAGCTAAAGCTGCAAATTCGCGGCTATCGCAAGACTGCGCCGCTGTTTCTAGATGAGCAGCAGCAAGAACAAGACGGCGCAGTAGACGAACTAGATATCGCTCAGCATATTTTCAAGGTGATGCGCGGCAGCAAGAATTTAATCTTTATTAATCGGCGGCAGGAAGTCGAAAAGTATACTGACTTACTCAGCCGTCTCTGCGAAGCCCAGCGCCTGCCCAATGAGTTCATGCCCCACTATGGTAGCCTTTCCAAAGAGCTGCGGCAGGCGGCTGAAGAGGCGCTTAAAGAGCCTAATCGCCCCGCCAACGTGGTCTGCACCTCAACGCTAGAGCTGGGCATTGACATTGGCTCTGTCACCTCGATTGCCCAAATTGGCGCGCCCTACTCGGTGGCCAGCACCCGACAGCGATTAGGCCGCTCTGGACGCCAGCAGCGCGATCCGGCAATCTTACGCATCTACATCAGCGAACCCGAAGTCACGCCACAAACCTCGCCCGAAGCGGCATTGCATCCGGCCTTAGTCCAATCGATTGCCGTAGTCAATCTGCTGCTGCAAGGCTGGTACGAGCCGCCCCAAACCCGACGGCTGCATCTCTCAACGCTGATCCAACAGCTGCTCTCGCTGATTGCCCAGCAGGGCGGCGTCCGGCCTGACTACGCCTGGAAGCTGCTCTGCCAAACGGGCGGATTTGACCGAATGGATCAGGCGCTCTATATTGAGCTGCTGCGCTGCTTGGGCGAGCAAGATCTAATTCAGCAAACCTCAGAAGGGCTGCTGCTGCTGGGGCTAACGGGCGAGCGGTTGGTGAATCACTACAGCTTTTATACGGCTTTCAAAACGCCCGAAGAATATCGTGTTACTACCGTGGGCAAAACATTGGGAACCCTGCCGATCGACTATCCGCTGATGGAAGGCATGTACTTGATCTTTGCCGGGAAGCGCTGGCAGATTTTGGCCGTTGACCGTCGTCATCGGGTCATTGACGTGCAGCGCTCTACGGCTGGGCGCGTCCCTTACTTCAGCGGTACGGCGGGCCTGGTGCATGATCGGATTCGTCAGGAGATGTGGCAGATCTACCTCGACTCTGCCATTCCGGCCTTTTTGGACAGCACCGCCCGCGACCTGCTGAGCGAAGCCCGCCGCAACTTTCGCCGCTACGGACTAGATCAGCGTCAGCTCGTTGAGGCGGGTGGCGATACGCTGATTTTTCCCTGGATGGGCAGCTTGGTGATGAATACGCTGGCATTGCAGCTAGCAGGGCTAGGGCTGAAGGTGGAAACTGGCACGATTGGGCTGAGCGTCAGCCGCACGACGCCCCAAAAGCTGCTGCCGCTGCTGGCTGAGTTGGCGGCTGACTGTCCTAATCCGCTTGCCTTGGCTGCAACGGTGGCCAACAAACTCAGCGAGAAGCATGATTTATTCCTGACTGAGCCTCTGCTTTGCCAAAACTACGCAGCAGGCTACTTAGATGTCCAGAAAGCCTGGAACACGCTGCGCCAGATTGTCTCAGAGCCATTGGCCTAACCGCAGGGCATCTTGGGACAGATCTGCTATGATCTCGTTGTACTCTGGGGCTGTAGCTCAGCTGGATAGAGCGACCGCCTCCTAAGCGGTAGGCCGCGCGTTCAAATCGCGCCAGCCCTGTTTGTTTGGGATTGGCTTAAGAAAAGCTATAAATGGGCGATACTGGATTCGAACCAGTGACCCCTTCCGTGTGAAGGAAGTGCGCTACCACTGTGCTAATCGCCCTTAGCCTTGGTTTGTCTTTGAGGCTTTATAAGTCTAGCATTTGATTTTCTAGAGCGGCAAGTTACTCGCTGCTTATGAGAGCAGAGGGCGCTCTATGATGGCTTGAAACCCACTATATTGGACTTAAATCCCAACCAAATTTAAATCTGTGACCCGCTGTTTTATGTTCCCGATTGACTTATGGCCGGTGCTAACTCAACGCTATCCAACCCTGCGTCAGCTGCATCTGCGCGCAAAAATGATCTGTTTATCTCCTATGCCCGCGAAGATATTGAATTTGTCCAAAAGCTGGATTTAGCCATTCGTAGCTTGGGGCGCGATCCCTGGATCGACCTAGATGATCTGCCTTATTGCCTAGACCGGACTGAAGCAGAAGAATGGCAGTATCTGGAGGAAGGCATTAAAAAAGCCGAAGGCTTTGTATTTGTAATTAGCCCTGCTTCCGTCAGCTCGGCGAAGAGTCAGCGCCAGCTCCAGACTGCTATTCAGCATAATAAGCCGCTGATTCCCGTGCTTTGTCAGGCGGTGGCATCTCTGCCAGCCGGATTTCCGCCAGCCAGCTGGATTGCAATCGACCCAGCTGATCATCCAGAGGAAGCGTTTGAGCGGGCAGCAGAGCAAATTATTCGGTTTCCGATCTACGAAAAACTGCGGCTGCGAGCAGAGCAATGGCAGCAAAATGGTTGCACCCAGGAACGTTTGCTGGACGCGGATGATCTGGCGTCAGTTAAAGTCTGGATTGATCAGAACAGCAGTCTTCCAACAGAGAGTCTTCAGCTCACAGCGCTGCAAACACAATATATTGCAGCCAGCGACCGAGCCATTGAGTCACGGCAAGTCCAGAACCCAGATATTTTTATCTCCTATTCTCGCCGCGACCGAGCCTTTGTCGAACAGCTTTGTCAGGCGCTGAAGCAGCAGCAGGTTGAAGTTTGGGTAGATTGGGAGCGGATTCCGGTGGCAGCTCCTTGGCGTGAAAAGCTGAGCGAAGGAATTCGGGACGCCGACAGCCTGCTGTTTGTCATGAGCGTTAATTCAGTCGCCTCAGACTATTGCCGAGATGAGATTCAGCAGGCTGAGTCCTATAAAAAGCGGATTATTTCTGCCGTCCTTGATCATAACTATGACCGCAGCCAGGTGCATCAAGCTGCCAAAGAGCGAAACTGGATTGATCTAAAGCACTACGAACAGCGGTTTGAGGCGTTTGTGGCGGAGCTGGTCAAAGCGATTAAAACCGACGAAAAGCATGTCAGAGAGCATACCAAGCTGCTGGCTCAAGCGCATGACTGGGACAGCCAAAAGCGGAATGAAGAATTCTTGCTGCGGAGTAGCAAGCTGCGCCATGCGATTGAGTGGCTGAACCAGATTGATGCCGCAACTCAGGAAAAAGAGCCGCAGCCGACTCACCTACAGCGCGAATTTATTCAGGCTGCCAAAAGGCACCATAGTCGCATCAGCCTGATTCGCTGGCTGGGCGGTGGCATCGCCGCAGTGACAGTATTGGGTTTTCTGCTGGTTACAGTGTTTAAAACAGTCGGTGAAATTAACGCGCTGGTTTCTTCGCTGGAAGCCAGACAGGAGCTGGATGCCTTGATGGTGAGCATGAAGGCTGGCCGCGATCTGCGGAACGGCGGGTTGAGTAAGCTGCTGCGAAGCACCCCGTTTGACCCGACTGTGAAAGTTGTGAATGCGCTCAACAAATCGATCTCTAATCTCAGTGAGCAGAATCGCCTAGAGAAACATCAGGAGCGCCTGACGCGGGTGAGCTTTATGGGTACAGGTGGCGCAGGAACTGAGCAAATTCTCGCTTCTGCCAGCTATGACGGCACGGTTCGGCTCTGGCAGGCAGACGGAATGCCCAGTCAGTCGCCGCTCTATGGCCATGACGATAAAGTGGTGGCGCTAGATATCTCGCCGGATCAGCAGCGATTAGTCTCAGCGAGCTATGACAAAACCATCAAGCTCTGGCAGATCAATCGCGAGCCAGACAAGCGGCTCAGCGGCGTTCTAATTCGCACCCTCACAGACCCTAATCTCAAAGCAATTAGCCACAACGACTGGATCTACGACGTGCGCTTCAGCCCAGATGGCCGAAAAATTGCCTCAGCCAGCATTGATGGCACCATCAAAATCTGGTCAAGCAGCGGATTTTACGAAAAAACGCTGACCACTGGCTCCCAGAATAACAGCCTCAGCTTTAGCAAAGATAGCAAAACGCTGGTTGCGGCTGGCGAAAATGGCCTGTGGATTTGGCATGGCAAAAACTTTTCGCAGCAGCAGTTCAAGCCTGATGCGGATCCGGCTTACTGGGTGAGCTTTAGCCCAGATGGCCAGAAGTTTGTCTCGTCAGGTGGCAGCAGCAGCGTCAAGCTCTGGCAGGCAGACGGTAGGCTAATCGCCCAGCTCAAGGGGCATAGCGATCAGGTCTATCGCGCCATTTTTAGCCATGACGGCCAGCTGATTGCTTCAGCCAGCGCCGATAATACAGTCAAGCTTTGGGATGCAGCCACCGGCCAAGAAGTTCGCACCCTGAGAGGGCATCAAGATCAGGTTTATCGGGTGCAGTTTAGTCCAGATGACCGGATGATTGCTTCTGGTAGCCGAGATGATACGGTCAGGCTGTGGCAGCCCACCAGCAAGCTCGGCACTGCTCCAGATGATCTGGTGAAATTCTGGGAGGCTGACGATGACGATGCTTTGATCAAAACTCTGTCGGGACACCGCAACGAGATTACCGATCTTAGCTTCTCAAATGATGGCGAAACCTTGGCCTCAGCTAGTGCAGATGGCAATATTAAGCTCTGGACCACTCGCCAAGACGCGGTGCGGCTCCGCAACGATCAGCCGCTCAAAAGTGGAGCCGTCTTGAGTCAGCAAGGCAAGTTTTTGATTGCAGGCAGCTTTTCACGGCTGTTTTTCTGGCAGCTCAGCTCGCAGCCGCATGGCAGTGGCGCTGCCTCGTCTGGCTGGAAGCCGCTGGAAACCATTACGGGAGCTGGTGGAGCCGGGTTTCTCAACGGGATTAGCTTGAGTCCAAATGATCGACTGCTAGCTGGGATTAATGATATTGGGGAAGTCAGACTCTGGCATGTGAACCCAAATGCAGCTGGTCAGATTCAACTGCCTCCTCAAGCTCAAAAACCCGATCTGCTGTCAGTTGCTTCTAAGCAACCGCTGCTGAGCCTGCGCTTCAGCCCAGATGGCAAATTTTTGGCAACCGGCAGTGACAATTCGACGATCCGACTGTGGCAGCCTGATGCTCCAGCCGACTCACAGCTCGTTGCCAAAGTTGAGCCGGGTAACGGCAACAGCATCACCAGCCTTGACTTCCATCCGAATGGGCGGCTGCTGGTCTCTGGTGGCAAAACCCGCAATAGCCAGCCCAATCTGCAACAAACCCTGATTCTGTGGGATATCAGCAGTCCGCAATCGCCTCAGCAGATTCAGCTGAGCAATCCGCCGCAGTTGGGGAACATCACCAGCGTCCGCTTCAGTCCAGATGGCAAGTTTTTGGCAGTGGCGCTAGAATCTGACAACTCAATTCGGCGCTTAGAGCTGCTGAAGACAGGTCAGACCTATCGCTTGCAGGAAGTGGGCGAAGCGATGAGAGGGCATCGCGCCCCGGTTGTCCAGTTGGCCTATAGCAACATTAGAAGCAGCAATGCGATCCGAGGCAAGGTGGGGAACTATCTGCTGGCTTCAGCGAGCAAAGATGGCACGGTCAAGCTCTGGACAAAAGCAGGCAAACCGATTGCCCAACCGATCGAACATCGTCGAGATGTCCAGAGCGTGTTGTTTGACCCAAACAATAAAAATCTGATTTCAGCCAGCCTGGATCGAGATATCCAGATCTATCAGCTGCCGCCTGACTCTGACGATCAGGCGCTGGATGACTTGCTCAAAGAAGGCTGCAACCTGATGGATAACTATCTCGAAGCCAATCTGCATAATGTCTCCAACGATCAGGAAACTGCTGCGCTGATGAAGCAGACTGCGGAATTTTGCAAAACTCACACTTGGTAGCCTGAAGAGATTGGCGACGAAGTGATGCTCTAAGCAGCTTCAATCTCAGCTGAAGCCATGAGAGCAATTGGCTAACGACTGACTCTAGGGGCAAGAAGAAGGATCGTTGGGATTACAGGCGCGCTGAGCCTGTAAAACAGCCTCACGATTCAGGCTAAATGCTTGATTGAACTGCGACTGCGAAGAGCGAATCCCCATAAAAACCGGCGCTGACGCAATGGCCGTTAGGAGTCCAACTATAACTAAGCGTTTGTCCATCATCACACCGTCCATTGAAGTTTGCTTCAACTCGATCGCGAGAATCTTGATCGAGACGCTGCCCCCACCTGAATTCACTTACGCTGAATCTAGGTTTGTCTCTAACTATAGCTCAATCCTACCGATCTAGAGCCGAGCTGTCTAGACTTTGAGCTGAATCTTTATGAGCTTGGGGCGCGACAGAGCAGGAACAGCCTACCCACCGCAGCGTGAGTCTATTCAGATTCTGGACAAATTGCAGTATTATCTTGCTCTGGGATGCCTGTCAGGCTAGATTCTGTCCCACTGGATGATTTAATTGGGCAATTGGCAGCGCAAAATCGTAGAATCACAGAGCAGTCTGGCTAGAGCGTTTAAGCGCAGAGAGTTTAGGGCATTGGGCTAGGGCAAAACTTGAGAGGAGTGAAAAGCGTGAGTGTAGGTCAACGAGTCGCTCGCAAAGTTAGCAGGGTGAGCCATGTTGGGAGCCATCGCAATTTTGAGAACCACCGCGATATTCTAATCGTGCTGCTCCAAAAAGAGCTGAAGGTACGCTACAACAACAAAGGCTTAGGCTTTTTGTGGTCAATTGCCAATCCGCTAGCCTCAGCGCTAGTCTATCTGGTTGCCTTTCAGATATTGATGCGGATTCGCATCCCTGACTATATTTTGATTTTGATCACCGGCACCTTTACCTGGCAGTGGTTTACCAACGTGGTGGGTTCATCTCCCAATGCCTTTGTCGGCAACGCTTCGCTGATCAAAAAGGTGAGCTTTCCGCGCAATATTGTCCTGCTCTGCATGTCCTGCAATCACCTGATCCACTTTTTAATGTCAGTGCCGGTGATTATGCTGTTTCTGGCCATACATGGCCGCTACCCCACCCTGGCTTGGATCTATGGCATGCCGCTGCTGATCGCCGTACATTTTACAATGGCCTACGGTTTGGCGCTGGGGCTGGCTTCGATTAATCTTTTCTTTCGAGATATGGAGCGCTTAGTCGGGATTATTTTGAACTTTGCTTTTTACCTGACGCCCGTCCTCTATCCAGTCGAGACGATTCCCCCCAAGCTACAGCACTTTATCTTCTTTAATCCGGCAGCACCGCTGATTGCGGCTTGGCGCGATCTATTTATGGAAGGCAGACTGGACTGGCTGTATCTAGCGGTGAGTGCGGGCTATGCTGCCCTGTTTTATCTACTGGGCACGTCTATTTATAAACGACTGTCCTGGAAATTTGCCGAGGTGATCTAAGTAGCACTATGAACAGCGAAGTCAGGAGCGATCTAGGCAGCGATATGAGCAGTGACCGAATGAGTGATAGAGATCGGGACAGAGACAGGGACATGAGAGAGCCAGTGATCAGCTTTCAGAATGTCTATAAGTCTTATCCGCTCTACGGCCATATTCGCGGCATCAAAAACTTTTTGTTTGATTTTCCCAGAAGCCTCAAGTCGATGAAAGACGAGAGCTTTGAGGCGCTGCAAGATATTTCGTTTGAGGTATATGAGGGCGAAAACTTTGGGATCATTGGCCATAATGGCGCTGGCAAAAGCACGACGCTGGGCTTAATTGCCGGCGTGCTCAGACCCAATCGCGGCATCGTTGAGGTGCGCCGACGGGTTTCGCCACTGCTCTCACTGGGGGCAGGGTTTCACCCAGAGCTGACCGGACGCGAAAACATTGAGCTAAACGGCGTGCTAATGGGGCTGACCCGCCGC
Organism: Synechococcales cyanobacterium PMM_0073; assembly: GCA_949127695.1. Classification (GTDB taxonomy): domain Bacteria; phylum Cyanobacteriota; class Cyanobacteriia; order Elainellales; family Elainellaceae; genus Elainella. The sequence continues at coordinate 3,878 of CASBQH010000093.1, read as the reverse complement.
GAGATTCGCCTCAAAATGGACGAAATTATCGAATTTTCTGAGATTGGCGATTTTATCAACCGTCCGGTGCGGGTCTATTCCAGCGGCATGATGGCGCGGATCGGCTTTTCGGTGGTGGCGCATCTCGATCCAGAGATTCTGCTGATTGACGAGGTGCTGGGCGTGGGCGATATTCGCTTCCAAAAGAAATGCCTTGATAAGATGATGACCTTTAAGGAGAGCGGCGTCACCATGCTGCTGGTGACACATTCAGTCGCCAGCATTGTGAATATCTGCGACCGAGCCCTGTGGATCGAAGACCATCGGGTGCAGATGGCGGGCGACCCGATTGAAGTGGTCGATGCCTACTGCAATGCAGCAGGTCTGCCGATGAACTTTGGTGCGATTAACAAAGCCGCGCTCTAGTGCCCTGCCGAGTTTGCTACCCATGAGAAATTTTCCCGCGCAGTACAGCCTGCAAGCCAACGATGTCATGTATTTCTGCCATATTCCCAAAACGGCAGGCATGACCTTTCGCACCATCATTGAAGATCAGTTTGCCTGCGAGGATGTCTGCCCCGCCACGCTCAACGCGCAGCTCCGCAAGCTAACGCTGGAAGAGCTGCGGCGATATCGGCTGTTTCGGGGTCACTTGGGCTTCAGCAATCTGCCGGCACTGCTGCCCAATAAGCGCGTGGTGAATATTACGGTGCTGCGGGAGCCGGTGGCTCGCGTGATTTCGCACTATGACTATATTCGCCGGATGCCCGGAGATCCGCACTATGCGGCAGTCAAGGATATGTCGCTAGAAGAGTTTGCCCAGCGGCTGACCGCAGGCAAGCTGGGCAAAAATATCCAGACCTATCACGTCGCCAAAACGACTCAATTCAACCTGAACCAGCTCTCGGTTGAAGAAACGCTGGCGCTGGCGGTCGAGAGCCTGGATGAGTTTGGCTTTGTTGGGCTGGTTGAACGCTTCCAGGACTCGCTGTTTTTGCTCTCCTATATTTTTGGCTGGAAGCCGATCCTCAACAGCCGCCGGGAAAATGCCGCTAAGCAGAAGCCAGCCCTAGCCGAAATTGCGGAGAGTACGCTGGAGGTGATCCGCACCAACAGCCAGCTAGATGCCGAGCTGTATCAGCGCGCCAAAGCCACGTTTGAGCAGCGGTTTGACAGCATGGTGGCCGATTTGCTCCAGCGCTATGGCGCTACGCTCACTGATTATCAGAGTGGGGCTTACCAGAGTGGGGCTTACCAGAGCGGGGCTTACCAGAGCAGGACAGCCCTGACGGTGGAGCAGCTTGCTGCCCTGCTAGAGCAACATTACGACCAGCGCTACCGCGAGCTGAATCTTCCGACTGCCGAAACCGTGACTTATGACTTCAATCAGCCCCTGCGAGGCGACGGCTGGCAGCGCCGCGAATATCCGCTAGACAGCCCGACCTCCTATCGCTGGATGGGGCCCACGCCAGTTGCCATGCTAGATCTGCCGATAGCCACCCAGACTGATGTTTGGGTTGAGTTTCAGATCATCTGTGCCAAGGCCACCCAGCCAGAGATCGTCAATGGCGTCAAGCTATTTGTGAACCAGCAGCCCGTGTCGCTGTCGCTGCTGCAAGGCGATCGCGATCAGCGGCTGCTCTATGCTCAAGTGCCTCAGAGCGTGATGCAGAGCAGTCGTCCCTTCACAAATCTGCGGTTTGAGGTGAGCCAAACGCTATCGCTCAATTCAATTGACCCCAATAACCTTGATAAGCGCCTAGTTGGGCTGGCCTTTAATCTGTTTCAGATTTTCCCCTCTCACCTCAAGTCCTTTAGTTCAGTGGCCGCCAGCTTTGAGTCGCCGCCTTGGCAGGAAGCCTTGGCCTTCTTGCAGCAGCACGCTCAGCCTGAAGAACCAGTGGCCACGCTGCTGCTGTTCAGACTCCACTTGGCCAACCCGATCTCTGACTACCAAACCTGGCTGAAAAAAGGTGGCTTTCCTTGGGTGGTGCTGCATAAAGGTATGCCCGACTGGGTGGATATGCTGCTGCCAAAACTGGCAATGCAGGGCTTGACGCCAGTCTTGGCTAACGAGGTCTTCGTGATTTTTACCAGCCACAAGCTGCCCAGGGTCAGCTATGCCAATCCGCATGTCAAGTCGCTCTATGTGGACTATCTGAGACGAAACTTGATTCGAGCGGGCAAGCATCTGCGGCAGAAGCTGCGCTCAGAGTCAGGGGATTTGGCTGAAGCGGGTCAGCCTAGCCCTGAGCAGGCGAAAGTTGAAGCAGGCCGCAAGTGAGCAGGCCAAAAGTGAGCAGGCCAGAAGTGAGCAGATCGGGGCTGGTTGTCAACTTGGCTTTTGTCGGCAAAAAACCGACCGGGCTAGCCACCTATGCGATCAATCTGATTCCAGAGCTGAAGCTGCCGCAAACCAAGCTGCTGGCCTCGCAGAGCTTTTTGCCACGTTTGGCTAAGACGAACGCAGCCTACTGCGAAGTGCCCGACGATCTTACCTATGAGCAGGGCAAGCTGGGGCATCTGCGCCGGATGATTTGGACGCAGCGACAGCTGCCCGCGCTCTGCGCTGAGGCAAATCTGCTGTTTTCGCCAGTGCCCGAAGTGCCGTTGGGGCTGCGCTGTGCCTCGGTGGTAATGGTGCATGATCTGATTCCGCTGCGGTTTCCTCGGCTCACCTCGCTGCTGACGCAGTATTTTCGCTTTTATGTGCCGCAGGTGCTGCGCCAAGCCAGCCAGATTATCTGCAACTCGCAGGCGACCGCACAGGATATTGTTGATTTTTACCAAGTGCCTGCCGCCAAAATTACGCCAATCCCGCTGGCGCATGATGCAAGCCATTTCCGGGTTTTGCCGCCGCAGGGTTTGCCAGAGCTTCTGCCAGAGCTTCTGCCAGAGCAACCCTATTTTCTCTATGTCGGGCGGCATGATCCCTACAAAAATTTATCGCGCTTGATTCAGGCATTTGCGGCTGTGACCGGAGCCGAACTGTGGATTGCCGGGGCGCAAGATCCGCGCTTTACGCCGAGCTTGCAGCAGCAGGCAGATGAGCTAGGCTTAGCCAACCGCATCCGGTTTCTCGATTATGTCACCTACGATCAGCTGCCGTTGCTGCTCAATCAGACGCTGGCGCTGGTCTATCCCAGTCTTTGGGAAGGCTTCGGCTTTCCGGTACTAGAAGCGATGGCCTCAGGCGCGCCTGTGATCACCTCTAATCTGTCGTCGCTGCCCGAAGTCGCGGGCGATGCGGCCATTCTGATCGATCCGTTTAGCGTTGCTGCTCTCACTGCGGCCATGCAGCAGCTCGCAGATGACTCAGCGCTCCGAACGCAGCTGCGAGCCGCTGGACTGGCCAGAGCCGCTGAATTTAGCTGGGCCAAAACTGCCGCTGCCACAGCTGAACTGCTGCAAAAATATTTGTGACCCCTGACATGACAGAATTAGAAACTGCATTAGAAGTCGCATCGTTCAGCTTTTTTAATCAGACGATTTGAATATCTCAATGCTCCTGGGGATTTGCATTGTGAAACCCATGGGGTAGGATATTCTATATAGATTAAAGTCTATGAAGAAAAGCTAAAGCTATAGGCTTTTATCTATAGTATCTCGCGAAATCTTGGTATCAATCGGCGCACTTTAAGGAAGGTATCGATGTCTCAGTGGTTTGCCCAAACTGCCTGGTTAATTCCTTGCTATCCATTCATTGGGATGCTGCTCTCCATTCTCTGGTTTCCGGCCATTACTCGACGCACCGGCCCTAGACCCGCAGGCTATGTGAATGCAGTCTCCACGTTTACCGCATTAATCCATTCAATTGCGGCGCTGCCCGCGCTGCTGGATCAGCCCCCAATCCAGCTTAATTTTTCTTGGCTAAATGTGGCTGGCCTAGAGCTATCACT
>CASBQH010000092.1 GCA_949127695.1 Synechococcales cyanobacterium PMM_0073 | reverse complement strand
TTAGTTCTGAATCTTCTAGAGAGCCTGCTGTGACGCCAATTTTGTAGGCTGCTAGCTCGCGATAGGTTGCCGCATTCACATTGGGGTTGCCATAAATCCCAGAATAAAACGGCGCATATGCCTTTGAGAAATAGATTGACATTGCTCGCTGTGGATCTGCCTCTAAATTGGCAATTACCATATCAACTTGATCAGCTTGCAGTGCAGCAATGCGGTGGTCGCTCGTGACTGGAATCAGCTTTAACTCAACCTGCAACTCTGTGGCCAGCAGCTTGGCCACATCCACGTCATAGCCTTGAAGCTGCATGGCTTGATCCAATGATCCAAAGGGTGGAAAATCTTGAGAGACAGCAACCCGCACCTGCTGAGCCGCCAGAATTTGATCTAGGCTGTTGAAGCTGGCTGTTGCGATGGGAGCCATGCTGCTGGTTGGGCGCAATGGCGAAGACTCAGAAGCGCTGAAGGTACAGGAGACGAGACCAAGAACTGCCATCAAACTGACAATGCTGATGACGAAAAATTGATGGGAACGGCTGAAAAGTTTTAATTCTAAAATCCGTTTCATGGTGTTCGTCCAGCCGATAGGGCAATATTCAGTATTTCAGGAATAGATCTGAATTATACCGAAGCGCCGCTCAGAAGACTGTCTATGATTGACCGCTAGCAGTCCAAATTGTCAGCATGATCTAGATAGGGCGGCTCGAAGTTAATAAGGCGGTTCGGCGGGGCCATCGTAGCCGCACATACCTAGGCGCGGCGAGTTGACTAGCGGCACCGGCTCGCCATAGTTATCATGCGGATGAGTTTCGGCATGTTCGTCACATAATGTGCCGCTGGTTTGCTCTTCAATTAAGCATTCCATGCAGAGATGAGTGGCGGGCTTCTGGCATTCTATGCAGGGATATTCTGGCGCAATATTTCTAGCCATTAAGGCAATCGGTTTTGCAGTCGTAGGTTTACCCTCGCGATATTCAACAACTTTCACAATTGTTTCCGAGCTAGTGCCAAAATCATAGATATGCGTGAGTTCAGCATTCGCATCAAAAATATCGCTAATCTTGCGCCTCATGCTAACCTCGCGCTCAAATCCGCCTCCTATCGAAAACTGGCTGAGATGTCCGCAGCATTCTAGCCAGACGGCTCGCAAATAGTGGTCAAGATCTTGCAGCGATTTAGAACCGCGCATTTCTAGGTTCAGCCAGAATTCGCTGCGGTAGGCATCCTGGATTCGCAGGTGAACCAGCGGTTCGGCGCTGCCTTTTTTGGCCTCAGCTTTGGTGATTGCCTGCTGACGCTCTGGGCAGCTGACTAAATGTTTGGTGATGCCCGCTTTGGACAGCGTTTTGTCACAATAGGCGCAGTTTCCTTTGGATTGGGTTCGAGCCATTGCTGCCCTCCTATAGTTTAGCTTCAGGCGGTTTTTACGGGATTTTAGTAAATTATATTTCAGTGCGAACGATCACTTCAGTCCAGTCTTCAATAGAGCGCGATTTTGATTAAAACCCAGCCTGCTTTGACTCAGCAATTTGCGCGCCTCGCCGCAGTGAACGTCCTGTCAAACCTGCTGGTGCCGCTGGCAGGGCTGATTGACCTGGCCTTTCTGGGGCATTTGAGCGAAATTCGACATCTGGCGGGTGTGGCGCTGGCGACGGTGCTGTTTAACTATATCTACTGGTCGTTTGGCTTTCTGCGGATGGGCACAACCGGGATTACGGCGCAGGCTGTGGGGCGCGGTGACGCAGACGAAGTGCGGCTGATTGGTCTGCGGCATGGCCTGATTGCCCTGCTGATTGGCCTGGGAATTCTGCTGTTACAGTGGCCGCTAAAAACCGTAGGGTTCTGGCTGCTGCGCGCCACGCCAGAGGTGAAGGCATCTGGCGCAGCGTTTTTTGACGCGCTGATCTGGGGCGCACCGGCGGCGCTGCTGGGATTTGTGCTAATCGGCTGGTTTTTGGGCAAGGCAGAGGGCGGCAAGGTGCTGGTGCTAACGGCGGTTTCCAGCAGTGCCAACGTGATCCTCGACTACTGGCTAATCGTCCGCTGCGGTTGGGGCAGCGCTGGGGCAGGCGCAGCCACCGCAATCAGCCAATATTTGCTGGCGCTGGTGGGCTTAGGGCTAGTGATGCGCGAACTGCGGCTAGAGTCTCTGCGCCAGATCACGGCTCGGCTCTGGGATCGAGTCGCGCTGCGGGGGCTGTTTTTGCTCAACGGCGAGATTTTTCTGCGGACGCTGGCGCTCGTGACCACGTTTGCGCTGTTTACCAACCTGAGTTCGGGGTTTGGCACGAGCGTGCTGGCGGCGAATACGCTGCTGCTGCAAGCCGTCACCTTTGCCGCCTATTTCATCGATGGCTTGGCCTTTGCCACCGAGAGCATGGCGGGGCTGCTCTATGGCCAAGGATCAGAAGGCTCAGGCGGGCTGCGGCAGCTGCTGCGGCTTTCAGGCGGTACGAGTCTGAGCTTGGGGCTGCTGTTTAGCCTGATCTGCATCGCTCAGTCGCCGCTGCTGTTTGGCCAACTGACCAGCCATGCAGAGGTTTTGGCTGTGGTCGAACGCTACGTGAGCTGGCTGCTGCCGATCTTGGGGTTTGGCTCGTTGGCCTATATGCTCGATGGCTACTTTTTGGGCTTAGCCCAGGGCCGAATTCTGCGGCAGTCGTCCGTGGTAGCAGCGCTGCTGGGGTTTGCGCCAATGGCGCTGCTGGCTGGGCGGCTGCAAAATCTAGATCTGCTCTGGCTGGCGCTGACGCTGTTCATGCTGCTGCGGGCGCTCACCCTGGCGCTGAAGCTGCCCCAGACGCTCCGCCCCTTACCCGCTTTACCTGATTAGAATGAAAGGGAACCTACGCCCCTCCAAACCTATGAACCTGCTCACCCAAGCCCTACATTTGCTCGGCTCAGGCGCAACCGCCTTTATTACGGCTCGCAGCCTGCGCGATCCCAAAACGCGGCCTGATGTGCTGGCGGGCTTCCAAATGGCAGAAGCCGGTGCTGTGCCGTTTCTAGAAGCGCTGTCGCAGCGGGCTGCCGCTGAGGGCGACGACTGGCTGGCCGAGCGTCTGCTGCGTCATGCCAACGACGAACGCCGCCACAGCCAGATTTTTGCTCAGGCGCTGAAGCAGCTCAACAAGCAGCTAATTGATTTCAAAACCCTTCCCAAAGCGGCTGACGGCAAGCCCGATGCAAGGCAGCGCAGCCCGTTCTTTGAGGCTTACTACGAGGGCTATGCCAAGGCTGACATGGCACCCGACAAAATTGACTGGGTGATGGTGATGATCAGCACGCATATTTTGGAGCTGGATGCGGCCAAAGACTTCGTGCGGATGGCCGAGATTTTGCCGGATGACCCGGCTAGCCTCAGCCTGAAAAAAGCGCTGCTGAGCATTGCCAGCGACGAAAAGCGCCATGCTGCCTATCTGTTAGAAGCCGCGCAGCGTCGCCTGCCCTATGCCGAGGTGAACGGGCTGGTAGACCACTGGCGCGAGCGCAAGGTGAATGCCTTAATGGCGATGGTGGGCGGTCTGCTGAGCCGACAGGGAGCCACTCCCTCTCTGGCGAGAGATGGCGTGCCGGTCGAAATGAGCCAAGCTGAAGAAACCAGAGAACTGATTGCGGCTTAGCTAATGAATCTGAATCTAGCGCGGGCGACCTGGACAATGCTGGTGACGGGGCTGACGGCGGGGCTAATCACCAGCTGTGCGGCTCCAGTCACTCCAACTGCTGCCCCAGATACGTCCAAGCCCCTAGCTGCCGAGCCATTGCCCACTGAATCCACCGCCGTAAAAGCTGCACCAGCAGCTTCGCAGATTAGCACTCAGCCGCTAACGCCTGCGCCGATTCGGATTACGCTGGCCGATCTGCCCCAGCCCTTCGCCACCGACAGCGCCTCAAAATCGCCGAATGTGATCGCAATTCCGGCTAACCCTAAGCTCAACGTTCCGGCTGAGTTTGAGGTAAAC
>CASBQH010000091.1 GCA_949127695.1 Synechococcales cyanobacterium PMM_0073 | reverse complement strand
TTCTTCTGTCGCCATCTTCTGCGCCCGAAAAACCAGCAATGTCCCCGCCACCCGCGCTAGAGTAATTGGCGCGGAGTTGAGATGGCTCAGCAGCTCTGCGGCTTCCTGATAAAGCTGCTGAGCCACCTCTAGAGAAATTGGCTGACCCATTTGTTCAGCAATCTGCTGAAGGCTTTGCTGAAGCGAGAGTTGGAGCGAGTCATCAGTTGAATAGGTCATTGGGTTTGGTTGCTATTGTCTTCAAAGCTGTCCTTAAAGCTGAATCAGTTCAGCCATTTTAGCCATTTGTCGAATGGGATTGTAGTCAGAATCAGCAACCGCTACAAAGTGATCAATCAAGCCTTGCGCTAGAATGGCCTGCCCCGCTAGATGGGTATGCATCTCCAGGAATGACTGGCGCAGCTGAGTTCGCAGAGTCACTGGGACTGCCGTAGAGACGAGCCAAGGCGGGATTGGACTGGGCCCAAAAGTATCGATGATCCGGATTTGAGCCGCCAGCTCAGGCTGCCGCTTTAGCTCCAGCTCCAGCACGGTGCTGTCAATCGCAGAAGCATCAACCGCGCCGGTCAAAACCATCTGAAGCGAACTCTGGTGTGCCCCAGATGCAATAGCCTGACCAAAAAAGCCCGAACCCTTGCCGCTTGCTGCCAGCATATAGCGAGTCAGGTAATAGCCTGAGTGGGAACCTGCTTCATTATAGGCCCAGCTTGCCCCCTGAAGCTGATCCAATCGCTCCCAGGCGCGATCTTGGCGAATCACGACATCTGAGAAATAGACGGGCTGGTTCTGGTAGCGTTCGCCCTGCATCACCGGAGCCACCAACAGTTCTAGCGGCAGCGATTGATCGGCCTTCCAGACGTAGGGCAGGCCGCAGATCCAGCCGACCTGAATTTTGCCGTCGTCCAGCTGCCGCTCTCGCTCTTGCCAGGGGATATCGCCCACAAATTCGGTAGGGCAATTCAGCTGAGCGCCCATATAGTCGGTAATTTGGCGACAGACAGATTCGCTATTGGCCGCCATACAGGAGGTAAATCGCAGCATTGGGTTAAGCCTTGGTCGTGCTTTAATCTAGCCAGCTTTTGAGAATTCTTAGCGCATCGTCGGCTGGCCGCGCATCGCCATGAATTTGCCGCTAGCCCCTAATCCAGATATACCAGATATGCAGGAGCTAGCGGCAAACTTTACCGCGCTGCTTGACTTCGGCTTTCTGCTCATCAATCCGCAGCAATTGGCGCTTAAATAAGTGAAGTCCACTATGCTTTAACTCTCCGTTTGGAATTTTCCTGTGTCTCATTCCCCCCAACCCAAGCCCCCAAAGCCAGCGCGCTCCTTTGCCGGAATTGCTGGCATTGTTGCGGCGGCGACGCTGCTGAGCAAGCTGTTTGGCCTGCTGCGCCAGCAGGCGATTGCTGCCGCTTTTGGGGTGGGGATTGCCGCTGACGCCTACAGCTACGCCTACGTGATTCCCGGCTTTCTGCTCATTCTGCTGGGCGGAATTAACGGCCCCTTTCACAGCGCTATTGTCAGCGTGCTCTCTCGCCGCAAAGACGAAGATGCCGCGCCTTTAATTGAAACCATCACCACGCTGGTGGTGGGGGTCTTGCTAATTGTGACGGTGCTGCTGGTGATTTTTGCCGCGCCGTTGATTGACCTCTGCGCCCCCGGACTCAGCCAAACCGAGATTGGCCAGCAGACGCGGGTCATCGCCATTCAGCAGTTTCGGATCATGGCTCCCATGGCCGTCTTGGCTGGCCTAATTGGGATTGGCTTCGGCACGCTCAATGCCGCCGATCACTATTGGCTGCCCTCTGTCAGTCCGCTGTTTTCTAGCGTGACGGTGCTGATTGGGCTGGGGCTGCTGGCTGGACGACTGGGAGCGGCGATGACTGCGCCCGAATATGCGCTGCTGGGTGGGGTGGTGCTGGCCTGGAGTACGGTGGCGGGAGCGCTGCTGCAATGGCTGATTCAGCTGCCTGCTCAGTGGAAAACCGGCATGGGCAAGCTGCGGCTGCGGTTTGAGTTTCAGCGTCCCGGCGTCCAGGAAATCATTCGGATTATGGGGCCTGCCACTTTCTCTTCCGGGATGCTGCAAATTAATGTCTATACCGATCTGTTTTTTGCTTCCACCATTCCGCAGGCGGCGGCGGCATTGGGCTATGCGAATTTGCTGGTGCAGACACCCTTGGGCATTATTTCAAATTTAATTCTGGTGCCGCTGCTGCCCATGCTGTCGCGGCTAGCCGATCCTGCCGACTGGGGCGAACTGAAGCATCGAATCCGCCAGGGGCTATTGCTCAGCGCCCTCACCATGCTGCCGCTGAGCGCCTTAATGATTGCCCTGGCCTTCCCACTTGTGCGAGTGGTCTATGAGCGCTATGCCTTTACTCAGCAGGCTTCTCTGGTGGTAACGCAGGTGCTAATTGCCTATGCGGTCGGCATGTTTTTCTATCTGAGTCGAGATATTTTGGTGCGGGTGTTTTATGCGCTGGGCGATGGCGATACGCCGTTTCGGATCAGCGTTGTGAATATTTTTCTGAATGCAGTGCTGGACTTTTTGCTGGTTAAGTCATTTGGCGCAGCCGGATTGGTGATGGCGACTGTTGGCGTTAATTTCATTTCGATGATCTGGCTATTGCTGCTGCTGGCAGGCAAAATTGACGGGCTGCCCTGGCGCGAATGGGGCATCCCGCTGGCTCAAATTACTCTGGCCAGCGCTCTGGCGGGTCTGGTCTGCTGGGGGCTGCGCTGGGGGCTGGAGGTGAAGCTGGGCACTGAAGGGGCTGGGGTACAGC
>CASBQH010000090.1 GCA_949127695.1 Synechococcales cyanobacterium PMM_0073 | reverse complement strand
GGCTGATCGATGATTAACCCCTCGCCTCCCAGCACCTTCAGCGGCTCGCCTTCCACTGAAATCCAGACTGGAGCCTGCGGATTAAGCGTGGTGGCCGTATAGATCACCTGACCAACTCTGCCCGTCATTGAGCTACTGCCGCCACCCGTAGTAAAGGCTGAAGACAGATCAACATGCACGCCGTCGGGCTTGATCTCAAGCTGCTTCAGGGTGGTTCCTGAGGGTACGGTTGAGGTGAGTTCGGCATTGTCTGCGGCTCCATCTACGCCTTTGAGCATGGCTTCTAGGGCAGCTTTCACCAGAGCGTCAGGCTGTCCCGGAGCCAGTACTGACACCGAAGCTGGCACGAGTTCAAAGCTGGTGGCGGTGGGTTTGAGCCAGTAGACCTGAATATTTTGCTGAAGCGGAGCCTGGGTAATATCACCGGGCGAAATAGAGGGTGAAGCAGCGGGGACAGGTGCAGAGCGCTGAATTGCTTGCTGCATCCACCAGACGACACCACTGCCCGTTAGCAATGTTGCTGCGATCACTCCAAGTATCAGAACGCGCACAGCAGGCACCCGTCTATGCTGGCGCTCAAGATCAGGATCTTGCATCAGGGTTGCTCCAATCAGAACGGCTCCAGTGTAGCGAGGATTGCCAAAATTGGTCAGTTGGGTTGTGCATCTGCCAAAACCTGCGGATCAAGCTGGACGAAAGCCGCCAGCCTGATTTGGTCGCGATCCAGCTGCCAGCTGAGAATCCGAGCGGTAATCCCAGTTTCTTCTAGATTAGCCAGATCAAGCTGCCGACTGATATCACCAATCAGCAGATTAACCAGCTGGGGTGGCAGCGGTCTACCGTCTATGGCAATAGCTGGATCAATCAGCTGGAGCTGACGACCGGCCAGAATAGTAATCCCAAATTCGATGGCGATGCTGAGCTGCAAGTCAGACTGCTGCGACTTGAGCTGAGCTTGAAAGCGGAGGCGCTGCTGATCGAGAAATTCGACCTCTGGCTCTACCAAGTCGTAGCGTTCGAGCTGAGCGGCTGAAGTCCCCAGCAGATCGAGGCTGAGGTCTTGCAGGCGTTGGGAAACCTGAGGAGAGCGCAGGGCACGGTTGATATCTTCACGAGTTAGCACCAGCCGCACTCCGGCGTTGAGAGGCTGCTCTAGCGTGATTTTGCCTTGGCGCAGCGCGGCTGGATTCACCGCAATTGGATCAGTTTCGACTTCTAGCGCCGCAATCCTGATCTCTGCGGCTGGATAGAGGCCGCGTCCGGCAATCCGCAGCCGCTCAATTCTGCCCTGTGCCACCCGATAGCTGGGGGCGTTGTCTAGGCGCACGGCCAGCGTTTCTGCCTGCTTCAGCTGGCCTCGGATCGCGCTGGCAGTCAGCTGTTCTACGACTAGATTGGTGGGCGAAACCAGCGTGAGCAGCCCGCTTAGCAGAATGACCAGAAATTCCATCGCTTCAGAATGACCGGAGCTGAGCGAGGCTAACTAGATCAACCGGCGCAGGGATCATCTGGCCGCGAGAGTCCAGCAGCTGCACCACCAGCAGATAGGCCAAGCTGAGCAAAACGGCAATGGCTCCAGTAGTCACGGCGATAATTTTTGAGCGATCCATAGATCTAAAAATTGGCCTAGCATGTAAGTCTGTTCTGACTTTATCGCATTTACTGATGGCTGCTGACGCTTCTCTCGACTGCATCTATATCACCGGCATTCGCGCCTATGGCTATGTCGGCTTTTTGCCGGAAGAGCAGGTTTTGGGTCAATGGTTTGAGGTAGATCTAGCGATTTGGACAGATCTGAGGACAGCGGCTCAGAGTGATGAGTTGCTGCAAACCTATGATTACTCGGTCGATGTCCCCAAAATTCAGCACCTAATCCAGACCGCTCGCTACAAGCTGATCGAAAAGCTAGCTGACGAGATTTCGGCCATCGCCCTCACTTCTCCGCAAGTTCAGCAGGTGCGAGTCCGCCTGACCAAGCCCAATCCGCCCATCCCGAATTTTAGCGGCCAAGTCGTGCTGGAAATTACTAGAGCGAGAGGCTAGCGCTCACAGCCGCCAAGACCTCACCTGCGCCGCGCTTTGCTGACCATTTTGCGCGAGAACCGCAGGTTTAGCTCTTCTTGCTCCGCCCAGTCTTGCAGAATGCGAAAGAAATTTTGGCGATCTTCGGCTTGCAGAACGGCAGTTTGGTCGGCGGTTTCAATCACGTAGGGGTAGCCGCTGCCAATGATTACCTCGCCGCGCACCCAGTCAATCACCCGCTCAGTTAGGCCAGCTTCCACCATCCAGAGCGGCATTTCTAGGCGAGCCGGATAGCCGTCGCGGTTAGTTTTGAGGTAGGTGAAGGCAATTTGGTCAGCCTGGTTTTCGTAGTCCGCCAAAATGCCGGAGCGCTGGCAGAGCAGCATCGGCGTCCGGTCGCCCCAGCTCATATATTTGTTCAGCAGCTGAGCGTCGTGGATCGACTGCGATTCGGGCAGCTCATAAAGCGTCCGCAGCATCACGGCCAGATCTTGGGCATAGGAGGTGTCGATATAGGCGACAAGCGGCACCTGGTATTTTTGGCTGGCTTCCAGCAGCTCCAGCAGGCATTCTACGTAAAACTGCCGCACCTTAATTTCAAACGGCTGAGCGAAGGTGGCGACCAGCGAGCCGTCGAGAAACACCAGTCTATCAGTGGCTTTGGGATGTGCTCGCATATAGTCAATCAGCCGCTCGGTCTCCATCTGAAAGCGGCGCATGTTCACCTGCCGATCGACCGGATCGCCGCTATGTCCAGCCCGCAGATCGGTGGGGGTCATCACGTCAATTGCCACATCTTTTTCATATTCGCCGGTGGGCAAATGCGGATTCTCAAACCAGCCAATCTGCACCAGCGCAATGGGAATTGATAGATCTTTGCCGGGATAGATCTGCGAGCCATCGACCGCAAACGTGGTGATGCCCGTCAGCCGCTGCCGCACCCAGGCCAAGCTCTGCTCCCGGTTCTGCCAGACCAGGCCAAACGGAATCACGCCCTGTTTGGCCTGAGTTAGCGGCTCTAGCAGCTGTGCCCCCAAATTAGCCGGATGCCGAGCCGCCAGCTGTTGCAGCTCTGGCTCGCCCTCAGCGCAGAAGTTTTCCAGCGCCGCCCGATAGGTTTGCAGCTGTCGCCCTGTGGTCTGGCTAAAGGCGGCAAACTCGTCGCGCTTGCTGTTGAGGATCTCGTGGATTTGGGTGGCTTTAATTGTCATGCGGCTCGTTTTGGCTCTCTATCTTTGATATCACGATCTTTGATGCCATAAATGGCCATTCACCCCAAACAACAAAATCATTCGGGATAATGAGAGCAGTTTTTGGTGGCTCGCGCTATGTCTTCTCCCCCAATCCAGTGGTATCCCGGCCATATTGCCAAAGCGGAGCGCAACCTAGTTGAGCAGCTGAAAAAAGTGGATGTGGTGCTAGAAGTGCGCGACGCCCGGATTCCGCTGGCGACGCAGCACCCGCAGATTGAGCAGTGGATTGGCAGCAAAGGCCGCGTGCTGGTGCTAAACCGGCTTGATATGATTCAGCCCGCCCTCGCGCCCGCTTGGACTGACTGGTTTCGCGATCAAGACCAGGAGCCTTACTTTACCAATGCCAATCACGGGCAGGGGGTGGCTGCACTGTCCAAAGCCGCCCAAGCTGCCGGAGCGCAGATCAACCTGCGCCGCCTTGATCGGGGGATGCTGCCACGCCCCATTCGCGCTGTGGTGCTGGGCTTCCCCAATGTGGGCAAATCAGCCTTAATTAACCGACTGCTGAACAAGCGCGTGGTGCAGAGTGCCCGCCGTCCGGGGGTGACAAGGGCGCTGCGCTGGGTGCGGATCTCAGATCAGCTGGATCTGCTGGATGCGCCTGGAGT
>CASBQH010000089.1 GCA_949127695.1 Synechococcales cyanobacterium PMM_0073 | reverse complement strand
GCGCCAAGGCATCTGCGTCTAGCCGCCGAAACGGAATCCGCTGGCAGCGCGAAACCAAAGTCGGCAGCAGCGATTCGGCGGTGGGAGCTAGCAAAATTAGCGTGGCGCGTCCCGGCTCTTCTAGCGTTTTGAGCAGTCCGTTGGCGGCAGCTTCCGCCATGCTTTCGGCCTGCTCAATTACCACCAGCGAGCGGGCAGCTTCCAGCGGCGGACGCGCCAAAAACCGCGAAATCTCGCGGATCTGCGCCAGCCGAATTTCGGGCAGCGAGCGCCGCTTGATCCCCAGTTCAGTGGCTTCAGCCGCAGTGACCAGCTTGCCGTTGTGGCTATAGGTTGGCTCAACCCAGAGCAGATCGGGGTGGTTGCCCTGCTGAATCCGCTGTCGTAGAGCCGAGTTTGGAGAAGTTTGGGAGCTTTGAGCATCCCGCGCCAGCAGCAGTTCGGCAAAGCAGCGAGCTGCCAGCGCACGCCCCGTCCCAGCTGCGCCGACAAACAGGTAGGCCGGAGCAATCCTGCCCAGCTTCACGGCCTGCGTCAGCAGCTCAACGGCCTGGGATTGTCCAATTAGTGGCGTAAAGGGCATGGGGATCACACTCACGATCTAGACCAATCCTGCAATCGCGCCTGCAAAACCTGCTGAATCTGCTGGCTGACCGCATCCGGCGACTGGCTGGCATCAATTCGGACAATCCGCTCTGGATGGGCGATAGCCAGCTGACTGAAGCCCTGCTGCACCCGCTGATGAAAGCTCAAGTCAGCTCGCTCAATCCGATCGAGACTGGCGCTGGCTCGCGATCTGGCGCGACTCAAACCCAGCTCAACTTCAATGTCTAGCCAAAACGTCAGGTCGCTGACCAAGCCGCCGGTCGCAATTTGGTTCAGCTGATCAATCAAGATTTGGTCAAGTTGGCGACCATAGCCCTGATAGGCCACGGTAGAATCAGTGTAGCGGTCGCAGAGAATTACCGCGCCTTTGGCCAACAGCGGCCTTAGGTCAGCTTCGACATGCTGCGCCCGATCAGCCGCATAGAGCAGCAGCTCAGTCCGGTCTTGGATTGGCTCTGCCGACTGGAGCAAAATCTGGCGCAGCTGCTGGCCTAAGGCCGTGCCGCCCGGTTCGCGGGTGGTGACAACCTGTGAATTGGGGTGAAGCAGCCCGCTACTCAGCAGCCAGGTTTGAGTTCGCTGAATCTGCGTCGTTTTACCCGACCCCTCAACCCCCTCGAACACAATTAATTTTCCCTGCATGAAGCCTATATTAGAGGTGATTTAGAGGCGATTTAGAGATATCAGATTTGATATCAATTTGACCGATAGCCTCGCGCTTGGCCAAAAGAACCGTTAAGATGGAAGCCATGATCAAAATCCGATCGAACTTTAGCAGGGTCTCAACTAAACGGCGCGTTTTATTCCTGCTTATGCCTTCAGGGGGCTTGACGCCAGACTGAAATTCCGGTTGGGTAGGATCAGTGAATTGCACAGCTTAGAGATCTGGGGTTGCCTATGGCTCGTTATACCAGTTTAGTTACAGTAGCTGTGTCGTTTGAGCGGCTGCGACATCTGCTAATCGACATTCTGAGCTCCTGCCGAATGGACGTGATCTATACGGCTGAAGATTATTTGGTGGCACGCGAATTGCCTGGAGGCGTCAGGTTTGGCAAGCTCGTAACCGTCGAGGTGCTAATTGACCGCTTTGCCGTGCCAGAAAGCGAGGTGCGGATGAATATTGTGGTCAAAAACGAGGAGCTGCCGCTGCAAGCCGACAATCACTGTCGGGAAATGTTTAACTTGGTGAATCAGGCTGTATCCGAGAATCGGCAGTGGCACTTAATTGACAGCGCGGCTAGCTAGAAGCAAGCTTCTCAAGCTAGATATAGCCAACTTATCGGAGGAAGCTAGGGTGACCGTAAGCGGCGGCATATCAAATTCCCAGAAAGGCTTCCAGCAAGACTCTCACATCAGCTCAGATCAAACGCCGCTAGAAGCAGCGCTCCAATCGCTGTTTCAGCTAGTCACGGCAGGCTCTAACTTAGATCAAGCTAGCCTTAGCCCCATGCTAGAGCGGCTCCAAATCGCAGCAGCCCAACAGCAGCAGCTCAGCGCTGAGCTAGAGTTTCAGGTGCAGCAGCGCACCGAAGAATTGCAGCATTCGCTCAAGCATGAGTCTACGCTGAAGCGAATCACCGACCGAGTGCGAGACTCACTCGACGAAAGCGTGATTCTAGAAGCGGCGCTGCAAGAGCTGACGGTGACGTTTCAGCTCGCGGGCTGTAATGCTGCTCTTTACGACCTCAACCAGGGCACTTCCACGGTTCAGTATGACTACACTGAATCAATCCCGACGCTGCGAGGCCGGGTAGCGCAGATGGAAAACTTCCCAGAAATCTACCAGCAGCTGAAGTGCGCCTGGAGCTTTCAGTTTTGCTCACTGCTGCCCAACCCAGAGCGGGGGCGCGTGGCGATGCTGGCCTGCCCGATTTTTGTAGACTCCCAGGCAGCTGAGGCGGCTCCACCCGGCGCGCAGTCAGTGCTGGGCGACCTCTGGCTGATTCACCAGCCTGAGCGAATGTTTAGCGAGTCTGAGATTCGGCTAGTGCAGCAGGTAGCCAGCCAATGCGCGATTGCCATTCGCCAAGCGCGGCTCTATCAGGCGGCTCAGGTCCAGGTGCGCGAGCTAGCCGAACTCAACCGCCTCAAAGATGAGTTTCTCAGCACGGTGTCGCATGAGCTGCGAACGCCCATCACCAATATTAAAATGGCGATCCAAATGCTGCGGAATTCTTCCACCGATGACCGCCGCGCCAAATATATTGGCATCCTAGACCAAGAGGCCAACCGCGAGGCTGAGTTAATCAACGACCTGCTAGACTTGCAGCAGCTTCAGGCTGCGCCGCGCTCGGTTGAGCTAGAGCCGTTTCAGCTGCAAGACTGGTTGCCGAAGCTGCTGGAGCCGTTTCAGCCTCGGTTTGCAGCACGCCAGCATCAGTTTCAGATCCAGCTCGCACCGGATCTACCAATTCTGGTCTCAGAATCGGCCTCACTGCGCCGCATTTTGGCCGAGCTGCTGAATAATGCCTGCAAGTACACGGCTCCGGCTGGGCAAATTAACCTGAAGGTAACGGTGGCATCAGCTGAGACTCCTGCTAAAATTTCGTTTACTGTGAGCAACCAAGCCGTGATTCCAACGGTTGAAATTTCCAAAATCTTTGATAAATTTTATCGGTGTCCCAACGCCGATCCCTGGAAACAGGGGGGAACCGGTCTGGGTCTGGCGCTGGTGCAGAAGCTGGTAGAGCGATTGCAGGGCGAGATCGAGGTGACAAGTCAGGCGGGCTGGACGCAGTTTCAAGTCATCTTGCCTGCCGTGAGTCAGCCAATTGCCGCAGGAGATTAAACATCAGGGAGCCAGCATGAGGGCAAAATCGCTGCGGAGAATGGATCGAGCAATCAGAGGCCGTTTCTTTGCGCCCTTTCTGACGCAATATCGTCCAGAGGCTCTGCGGTTTGTCCGGTTTTTTAGCTATCTCAACCACAAAACGATCTGGCTCACCGTGCGAGCTGCGGGCGAACAGCGGCTGCCCGGTCTGGCCTCTGAAATGGCCTATAACGCCATGCTGTCGCTGTTTCCGGCAATTCTGGCAGTGCTGACGGCAATTGGCCTGTTTCAGCCGCTCAAAGTCACTTTTGAAGCGCTGACCAGCCAGCTGAGCGAAGTGACGCCCACTGACGCGCTCTGGCTGATTCAGAGTTTTGCGAATGCAGTCAGCGCAGGCGGCGACCGGGGGCTGTTTTCGCTCAGTTTTGGGCTGGCGCTCTGGACGGCCTCAGCGGCGCTGACTGCCGCAATGGCAGCGCTAGATCAAATTCACCGGATTCCCCGCGCTCAGATGCGACCCTTTTGGCGGGCGCGCATGGTGGCGGTGGGCTTAACAATTGGGGCGATTTTGCTGCTGCTCTCGGCGCTCAGCCTGACGTTTGTCAGCGATATCGTGGTTCGCAATCTGGCGCAGCATAGCGGCAGTTTTGAGCTGGAGCTGCTGCGGCTCTGGCGGCTGCTCACCTTTCCGCTGGTGCTGTTCATCATGTCAATTACCTTTGGCTTTATTTACCGCTATGGCCCTAGCCGCTGGAATCCGGGGCGACCCATTATGCCGGGAGCCGTAATTGCCGCAATTCTCTGGGCAATCCTCTCGCTGCTGTTTCGGCTGTATGTCAGGCATTTTGGTAACTATAACCAAGTTTATGGCACGGTCGGCGCAGTGATTGTGCTCATGCTCTGGCTCTGGCTCAGCTCACTGGTGCTGCTGATTGGCGATCAGCTCAACGTCACCGTAGGAGAGCGGATGGCGCAGGTGGAGGCAGCAGCACAGGCACGGCAGGCGGGCGGCTCGTAAGCTGTTAATCTACTGAGCCGCTAAGCTGTCGCTCAGGTTATGATGACTGCCTGAATTCTCATTATCCGCTCTATGACGCTGCCAATTAAAATCCTGCTGGGACTGCTCAGCTTTGCTATTGCCGCCTATTTGAGTGCCTGTCTCTGGCTCTACCTGTGGCAGACTCGGATGATTTTTTTCCCCGCTGCTGCAATTGAAACCACGCCCGCAGACTTTGGCGCAGACTTTGAGCAACTCTGGATTCCAGTTGGCACAGCAGAACAGCTGCAAGCCTGGTGGATTCCAGCTAGCGGCACTGAAACGGGCGTGATGCTCTATCTGCACGGCAATGCCGCAAATATTGGAGCCAACGCTGAACAGGCCAATCGGTTTCGTCAGCTTGGGCTTTCGGTGCTGCTGATTGACTATCGCGGCTATGGCAACAGTCAGGGCGAATTTCCTAGCGAACAGCAAGTCTACGAAGATGCCGAGGCCAGCTGGCAATATCTCACCCAGATTCGGCAGGTACCGCCGCCTCAGCTGTTGCTCTATGGACATTCGCTGGGCGGCGCAATTGCGATCAATCTGGCGCTTCAGCATCCTGATGCGGCAGGGCTAATTGTGCAGTCTTCCTTCACCTCAATGCGCCAAATGGTCGATGATGCCATGCCGCACAGCATTTTTCCAATCGATCTGCTGCTCACTCAAAAATTTGATTCGATCGAGAAAGTTGCTGGCTTAAACATGCCGCTGCTTTACATTCACGGCCTCGAAGATCAGCGCGTTCCTGCCGCAATGAGCCAAGCGCTCTACGAGGCTTCCCCTGATCCCAAACAGCTCTATCTCGTGCCAGAGGCGAGCCATAACAACGTAGCGCAAGTGGCAGGACTAAAATACCTGAAGGTCATTCAGCAGTTTGTTCAGCAGCACCTCAGCTTGGAGCGCGTTTGAGGTCGCCCCAAGCTCATTCGCCTCATCCCTGCTGATCCGCCGAGCGCGTCACGCTGATTGTCACTGGCAACCGTTCGGCCTCGCCGCCAGCCGCCGTCCAAGACAGCTCGGCAATGGCTAGCTCTTTGGCCTCAGGCAGCACCGTAAACTCGCTCCTAAACGGTATGGTCTGCTTGGGTTCTAGTTGACCAAAGCTGAGCTTACCCGTCGCTTCAGTCGTGCCGCTGCTATAGGCCAGATCCACTGCGGTAATCGGCTGATCGGTATGGTTGGTAATGCAGCCAATGATTGGGCTGGGCTGAGCGGCATTCTGGCTGTCAAACTGGACGCTGCTCAGCTCGACGGGCTGCGAATTGGCAGCTGAGGCGACTGGCGCACAGCTGAGCGGATTGGCAACAGCCGCAGGACTCGCGGCTGGGCTGGGCGAGTTCTTGATGCTGGCTACTGCTAGCGGTGCAGTCGAGACAACCAACTGATTTGCCTTACGCTGAGCCACTGCCAGATAATTCTGGTATTCGGCGATCTTTTGCTGGGCGGACTGATAGCTGAGGCTAGAATCTGGGATGGCCTGCAAGAGCTGAATCGATTGCTGCCAGCGGCTGGCCACCAGCTTCCAGTCATCCACCGACTGCGCCGTTTGTCCCAAATCAACGGCGCTATCTGCTCTTTGCAGCGCCACTTGCAGCGGCGTCAGCCCAGATGGATTGGCCGAGCTGGGTGAAGCAGCGGGATCTGGAGCCGGGATGGCGGGCGTGGGTTCGGTGGTGGGAGGCGGATTGGGCGGCGTCGAAATCCTGTTTTTTAACAGCACGAACCCGAGCAGCCCGCCAATAAAAATACAGAGCGGCAGCAGCACCCAGATTAAAGTCGGCAGACGCGACTCGGCAGCCTGGGTCTGCGGTGCGGGCGGCAGATCAGCTGGCTGACTGGGTGGATTGGGCAACAGGGGCAGAGTCGCTGATTCAGGCGGCGTTTCGTCAATTACCGTTTCGTCAATTACATAGTCGGCTACATAGTCATCACCGCCGCTTTCTAGATCGCCATCTAGCGCAATTGGCTCCTGCAAATTAGCTTGGCGGAGGTCAGCCTGCCAGTCCGACTGCCCAAATTGACCAGATTGCTCAGTCTCAAA
This sequence comes from Synechococcales cyanobacterium PMM_0073, assembly GCA_949127695.1. Lineage (GTDB taxonomy): Bacteria > Cyanobacteriota > Cyanobacteriia > Elainellales > Elainellaceae > Elainella. Next base: position 1,587 of record CASBQH010000089.1, on the reverse strand, counting down.
AAACTCGTCGGGCAGTGGTTCAACAAGTGGTTCAACAAAGCCTGCTCGAAAATCTCCTAGCCCTTCCTCTAGGCCATCTTGCGTCAGGTTGACTGCGGCAGCGGGCGAGTCATCGGCGGGAGCCAGCGATCTGCCTTCTGGGGTTTCGCTCAATAGCTCGGCCAGCTCGGCATCAGGCAGCGCCGTATCTAGCTCAAACGAATTTTCATCAGATATATCGAGCTGCGGTAAATCTGGGTAGGGCGGCTCTAGCGCATCCAAGCCCGGTGACTCTAACTCTGGCGCATCCAGATCTAGCAGGTCTAGCTCAGTTTCCAAATCTAAATCTGGCTCTGCCAAATCAGGCGATGGCTCTATGAAAAATATCCCTGCGGAAGACGATACTGAGTAATCTTGCTGTGAGTAATCTTGCTGTGAGTCAGATGGCTGTGAATCAGATGGCTCTGGAGCCGGACTCTCTACAAAGTCTGAAAATTCTGGTGGGTTTTCTTCCCAATCTCGCAGGAAATCAGGCGGCAGTTCTTCAAAGTCGTCGTCGTCTAGGTCAGCGAGATCAGTCATGCCTGCCACAGGCTGAACCTGATCTGGGCTGGACGCGAGGGCGGTAGGATCGTCTGAGAATTCTGCCCAAGGTCGCAGGCTATCTGCTGGCTCTAATGGCTCTGCTGACTCTGAGAAAAAATCATCTAAGGGCAGTTCAGGCTCTAAGTTAGCTTCTAAATCAGTCTCTAAATCAAAATCAAGACTCGGCAAGCTCTCCTCTGGTAGCTGCTCAAGCTGCTCAGGCTGCTCAGGCTCCATCAGAAAATCAGGCAGCGCCATTTCTGCGTCGGGTTCCAGTGACTCACCGGGCAGATCAGGCTGCGCCGCCAGCAAATCCTCCATCCAAGGCTCTTCGCTGAAGGACTCTGTGACTTCTGGCTCAGCGGCAAACAGGTCTTCAATCTGCTGATCTGAAATCTCCGAGTCAAGTTCAGGATCAGGAGGCGCTGGGGTAGATTCATCCATTAGCGCCGCCAAAAAATCGACAGAGGGTAGCGCAACTTTGGTTTCCGGGGTTTCTGGCGCTTCTGGGGCTTCTGGAGTGAGAGCTTGGCCGATCAAGGTGGCATCTGGAAAATCATCGAAATTTTCTAGCTCCAGCAAGCTCGATTCCATCATTTCACCTTCAGAACCAGAAGGCTGCTCTAAGAAGTCGAGCAGCGCTGGATCGGCCTCATGCTCTGCGTTCCCAACCTGATCAGCCTCGCTCACCGGCGGATCAATCCAGAGTTCTGTGGGCAGCGGCTCTAGCCCTTCAGGTGTCGTCATCAGCTCCTGAAAGTCGCTGGCATAATCATCTGCTGCCACATCTCCGACCGTGAGCGGATCTAGCTCTAGCGCCAAGTCTGCTTGATAGATAGACTGCTGCTGGCTGGTTTCAGTCGGAAAATCTGACGTGGCTGGTTCTGCCGATAGCTCGTCTAAGAAACTCAAGATGCTGGCATCTGTAGCTGGATCTAGCGCAGTCGCCAGATCTTCCAGTTCAGCTGGGTCTTCTGGCGGTGGTTCTGTGGCCAGATTAGGCGGCTCAGGCGCTGGGAAATC
>CASBQH010000088.1 GCA_949127695.1 Synechococcales cyanobacterium PMM_0073 | reverse complement strand
CTCTACCCCAGTCTGATCTCGATCAACAGCCCCAAACCGGGCTGTGAGTCCGGTGAATTTCTCGATGACCTGCGCGAAGTTGGCCAGACCGAATCGCTGCTGACTGACTTAATCTCTTTAGAAGAACTGCAAGAACGCCAGGATCAGCGGCAGCAGCTCAGTCAGCTGTTGGCCAACAGCCTCCAGCAGCTGGACTTAGAATCCCAGCAGCTGATGCAGCTCTACTACCAAGCAGGCTTAACCCAGCAGCAGCTAGCCGACCAAATGCAGCTGAAGCAATATACTATTTCGCGGCGGTTGACTCGGCTGCGGGAATCATTGCTGAGCCTTCTAGCAAAATGGAGCCAGAGCTACCTGCATATTTCTCCTAGCCTAGACCTACTAACTCATACCAGCGCGGCACTGGACGAGTGGCTGCAAGCCTACTATGCTCAGCCTAACGCCCCGATCCGCACCAGCTGATTTCACCCTGCTGACCTCAGGCGATTCTCATGACAGGCGATTCCCATGACCTTTGATGCTGCTCTGTTCAACTCCACCCAGCTTTGGTTGCCCATTCAGCCTGAGATTCAAGCCGCAGCATGGCAGCAAAGTCGCAGTTTTGCCCAGCCTGCTGCCCAGTGGAACGCTTATCTCAACCAGCTCTCTCTGCAAACGCTTCTGCCCTACCTGCGCCAAGATGCGCCCCAGGCTCAGATCTCTCCCACTGCCGCTCAGAACTGGGGGTTTGTCAATGGTTCAGCCATTGCCTGGGAGCAAGATGGTTCAGCCATTGCCTGGGAGCAGCGGCTGGTGCTGATTCCAACTGAGACAATCGACCTAGATGAAATTCGGATTCCGCAAGAGTGGGTGGATATTCCCAGCTGGGCCGCAGACTACTATTGGATCGTGCAGGTTAACCCGGATGATGCCTGGGTGAACGTGGCTGGATTTGTGACGCATCAGCAAATTAAGCAGCGAGCGCAGCTTAATGTGAGCGATCGAACCTACTGTCTGGACGGAGCCGATTTGATGCCTGACTTAAGCCTGATTTGGCTATCGCAGCGGTTAGGCTGGAGCGAAGTCACGCGGGCGGCGCTGCCTGAAATTGCGGCGCTCTCGGCAAGTGAAGCAGCTAATCTGATCCAGCAGCTGAGCCAATCGGGGCTAGAAAGCCTGAGGTTGACGCTGCCATTTGAGCGCTGGGCAGGGCTGTTAGAGCATCGCCTCTGGGAACAGTGGCTGGAACAGCAGCAAGTCTAGCCACTGCCAGATGCGGCAAATTTGCAGGTTTGCCCGGAACTTGGCGAGCAGGCGCAGTCGTGGTACGGTTTTGTCACGGTTTAATCGCCATTGCACAGCTCGGCTAGCAGGGCTAGCTCACAGCGTTGATCAGATCAACCGCTCTGGGTATTCTAAGTGTATCTCCTGTATCGGTTCGTACATCTATAGCCGTTTGCAGCGTTGAGATAGTAGCACTCATCCTCAGCCCTTATTGCCATGCAAAGCTTAACTTCCTCGACCGCACTGATGCTCTATCAGCCCCCTGCGTTGCAGCTAGTGCAGTCGCCAAAATCGCTGGTGATTGTCGATTCGGCTGTCAAAAATTATGCCGTGGTGGTGCATCGCCTAGATGCAGCGGCAGTCCTGTTAATGCTAGATGCCGATCAAGATGGCATTGGGCAGATTAGCAGCTATCTAGAGAGCTGCGCTGATTTAGAGAGGATGCATATTCTTGCGCCGAGCTGTCCGGGTGTGGTGAAGCTGGGGCGCATCTGCCTCAATGCCGCCGCGCTAGAAACCTACCGGACGCAGATCCAGGCATGGCAGCGTGCCCTCAGCCCTAAGGCTCAGATTCTGCTGCATGGCCACAATCTGGCGATTGGCACCGCAGGCATGGCGCTGGTGGGACGACTGAGCCAGCTGACTGGTGCGGTTGTTGCGGCTTCTAGCCTGCCCGTCAGCCGCAGAGCTGCTCAGCCAGAATTTGTGCCGCTTGCAGGCTAAGTTGTGCTAGCGATAGCCGGTGTCTCCCCGCAGTTTCTATGACTCACCGGCCTCGCTGCTCACTTCTAAGGCGGCAATTGGCAGCTCTTCGACACGCGGCTGCTTTTCGGCCACCAGCAGGCTGGGCTGACTCTCGCCCGAAAGCTGCCGCAGCAGAGGCGGGCGCGGATCATGCAGCAGATAGATCAGACGATCGCCCACCTGCCATTCTTCATTGGCCGCAATCACCGAGAGTTGAGCATCTCGCTCAATCAGCAGCGGCACCAGCTCCTTCACCCGAATCAGCGCCTTCAGATGCGCCTGCTGAAACTGCAAATCTGAGCCACGCAGCACCGTTTCACCCAGCTTGACCGCCTGCTCGTCTAGGTAGCGATTCCAGGTCTTGAGCGAAATTTCGGGGGCAAAGGCCAGCTGAATTTTGGCCGGATTTGAATTTTCGACATCTGTCGCCGCCAAGACTCTCGGCGGGTCAAATTCTTCTGCGGCGCGCTGAGCCAGCACCAGATTCACTTCGGCGTTGTTGGTCAAGGCTAAAAACGTGCCCGCTTTGGCCAAGCCGGCCTGCTCCAGCACATTCATATCT
>CASBQH010000087.1 GCA_949127695.1 Synechococcales cyanobacterium PMM_0073 | reverse complement strand
TGTTCAGGTAATGCGTCCGGCGCTGGCAGCTCCCGGATCTCAGCGCCCCGCTCTGCTGAGCCTGCAAAGCCTGACGCAGCTAAAGCTTGGACATGCGCTGGTGGCCTTTGTGATTGTGCCAGCCCTAACCTACTACGTCAGCTGGTTGCCCTACATGCAGGTCGATGGCACGGAGCATGGTTTCTGGCAGCTCCAAGCGCAAACGATGGACTACCACAAGCGGGTGGGCGGCGTGACGGCGCATCCCTACTGCTCACTCTGGTATAGCTGGCCGCTGATGCTGCGCCCGGTCGCCTACTTTTACCAAACAGTCGAGGCAGGCACGGTTCCGGCTCCAACCAATCCAGCCTTGAAGCCGTTCGCTGATGCAGCCGCCATCTACGATGTCCATGCGATGGGCAATCCGCCGCTCTGGTGGCTCTCGACGGCGGCGGTCTTGCTGCTGGGTTTGCTGATATTTCAGCCGCTCTGGAAAATGGCGACGGTCAAGGCGAATGATATTCATGCCCCTTCTGGCTCAGCCGCTTCGGTCTACCTCTGGGCAGTCACCTATCTGCTGGTCAACTGGGCGGCTAACTTTCTGCCCTGGGTGAGGGTGACGCGCTGCCTGTTTATCTATCACTACATGGAGTCGCTGGTCTTCGCCACGATGCTGCTGGCGCTGCTGATCGACCGCTGGTTTGACGGCAACGTTCGCCAGCGCCGGACTGCGCTGCTGATTTTGGGTGCAGTTCTGCTGGGCTTTATCTTCTGGATGCCGCTCTATTTGGGACTACCGCTCTCGGCGCAAGGGCTACAAATTCGCCGCTGGCTGCCTTCTTGGATCTAGATTTAGCTGTCTGAGCGCAAAAATACCGCCCGATAAACCGGCTCCCCCCGGCTCAGCGTAGACTGCTCGCGCTCGGTCGGCACAGGCAGCGGGTTCGTCTCCAGCCAGTCGCCCTGCGGCAGAAAGCGCGGACAGGCCAAAAACCGCTCGCGCATTTCAACCGCAACAGGCTGTACGTCCGATTGCAGCAGCACCATGCTGCGGGGCGGCATAAAGTCTGCCAAAATTTCGATCACTTCTGGCTGCACGACGCGCCGCTTCTGGTGACGTTTTTTGAACCAGGGATCGGGAAACTGAATTGTGACGCGCTGGAGCGAGGCGGGAGGCAGAGAGGCCAAGAGCGGCTGCAAAAAGTTGTTGACGTTGCAAAAAATATAGTGGAGGTTGGTCAAAGCCAGCTCGTCACGCCACTGAAGCGCCTGCACCACCAGCGGCTCGCGGATTTCGAGTCCCAAAAAGTTCCAGTCGGGCTGCTGCTGCGCCGAAGTCAGCAAAAACTGGCCGCGCCCACAGCCAATGTCTAGATGCAGCGGCTGCGATAGATCGACAAAAATTTTGTCCCAGGCGGGCGGTTCCGGGGGCTGCTGATATTTTTCACTAAGCGGATTGACATGCTGGCGCACGCGCACAATTGCCATGAGTTTTCTGCATCAAGCTATCTGCCCAATCAGACGCTCGGCTTACGATTCTAGCAGTTTGAGCTGATCGGCTTGAGCTGATCGGCTTGGGCTGATCGGCTGGGAAGTGCCAAGATAGAGCTGTTGCTTCCAGTTTTCTGGAGTCGGCATTCCGTCCAGCCTCTCCGCCATACATGAATCTCTTCCGCTTCGCCATCCTTAGCGATCCCCATATCGCCATCCCAGCTACCATCTGGGATCATCCCGGTCGATTCCACCTGATCGAACTCAGCATTCCTGCGCTCGAAGCCATATTGGAGCGGCTCAACTCGCTCGATTTGGACTTTCTGCTGATCCCCGGCGACCTCACTCAGCATGGCGAACCTGAAAATCACGCTTGGCTGGCGCAGCGGCTGTCACAGCTGCCTTACCCAACCTACGTGATTCCGGGCAACCACGATATTGTCACCCATGCCGCCACCGAGCGACATATCGGCCTTGCCGACTTCCCCCGCTACTACGAGAAATTTGGCTACAGTGACCCCAATCAGCCTTACTACGTCTGCCAGCCCTTGCCGGGACTGCGGCTAATCGGCCTGAATTCAAACGGCTTTGACTCAGAAGGACAGCAGATGCGCTCCGGTTTCCTGGATGCTCAGCAGCTTGACTGGCTGGCGGAAGTTCTGGCTGAATCAAGCGACGATCTAACGCTGGTGATGCTGCACCATAATGCTCTAGAGCATCTGCCGGGGCAAAATCAGAGCCATATGGGCCAGCGCTACATGCTCCAAAACGCCGACGCGCTGCTGCCGCTACTGCAAGCGGCTGGTGTACAGCTTTTGTTTACCGGGCATCTGCATGTGCAGGACGTGGCGCAATATCAGCGAGACGATTGGACGCTGCATGAAATTACCACTGGCTCCTTGGTGAGCTATCCGCACCCCTACCGCGTCCTAGAACTGCGTCAGGATTCGCTAGGCTATAGATTGCAAGTTGAATCAGGTCGGGTCACGCAGCTCGAAGGCTGGCCTGACTTGCAGCAAAGCTCCCGCGAATGGATGGGCGACCACTCATTTGGCTTCCTGCTGAAGTTTCTCACCGAGCCGCCGCTGAGCCTGCCGCTGGCTGAAGCCGAGCAGCTTGCCCCCAATCTACGCTACTTCTGGGCAGATATTGCCAATGGCGATGCGCGATTTGAGTTTTCGGATTCGGATCTGCCGCAGTCAGTCCAGAAATTTCTCGTCCAGTTCAGCGCCATTAGCCCGACTGGAGAACCGCAGCAAATCGATAATTTTGTGACCCTGCGGCTGTGATTTGCAGCAAGTCAGAAAGATTACCCAAAACATAAATTGACAGTCTTTGACTAAAATCGATATAGTTAGAGACTGTGAAAACCCCCGTTAACCAAATTTGAAGGGCACCGTTGATTTAGCCTCATGCCAACTATTCAGCAGCTGATCCACAGCGAACGCCAAAAAGCGAAAACCAAAACGAAATCTCCAGCCCTGAAAAGCTGCCCGCAGCGTCGGGGGGTTTGTACCAGGGTCTATACTACCACGCCCAAGAAGCCGAACTCGGCGCTGCGGAAGGTGGCACGGGTGCGCCTCACTTCTGGCTTTGAGGTGACTGCCTACATTCCCGGCATCGGCCATAACCTGCAAGAGCACTCGGTGGTGATGATCCGGGGCGGTCGGGTGAAAGATCTGCCCGGTGTCCGCTACCACATCATTCGCGGCACGCTCGACACTGCGGGCGTGAAAGACCGCAAGCAGGGGCGCTCCAAGTACGGCGCAAAGCGTCCTAAGAAAGCAGCATCCTAAGCTGCGTCTAATTTGCCAATTGGCATCTGGCTCAAGTTGCCTTTCAGGTCGCTTCATTTTTGAGAGGTAGCTTGAGTCATTCGCTCGATGTCAGCTCCTATTAACTACTCGATCCATCACATTCGTAAATTTCAACAAGGCTAGCTGCTATGTCTCGTCGGACTACCATCCAAAAACGCCCCGTCATTGCCGATCCGGTTTACAACAGCCGCTTGGTCAGCATGATTGTCTCTCGGCTCATGTCTTCTGGCAAAAAATCAATTGCCTACGGCATTATCTATGATGCGTTTAAGCTGATTGAAGAGCGAACCGGCACAGAACCATTGGAAGTGTTTGAACGTGCCGTCAAGAACGCAACGCCTTTGGTAGAAGTCAAAGCGCGTCGCGTCGGTGGCGCAACCTACCAGGTGCCAATGGAAGTGCGCTCCGAGCGCGGTGTTGCCCTAGCGCTGCGCTGGATCACCCAATATTCTAGAGCGCGAGCAGGCCGGACAATGGCAGGC
>CASBQH010000086.1 GCA_949127695.1 Synechococcales cyanobacterium PMM_0073 | reverse complement strand
CCGAGAGAATGACGCCCGGAATGCCCGGAATCACCGCCCCCACAACTCCAACCAGCATGACAGCGACCAGCAGCCAGTAAAGCAGCGCGATTTCCATTGATTATCTGTCCTAGATTATCTGTCCTGTATGGCCTCAATTGCTGCGGCAGGCGCATGAGATTTTAGTTCAAGGCTCAGCGTATTTTCCAGCTTGTCCGCCAGTCCGGCGATCCAGGTTTCGTCTTGCTGAGTATAGCTGCGCGGCGCGTTGGCTCCCAAAATCAGCGCCCCTCTGCCGCCAATGGGCTGCACGATCACGCCCTGCGTATTTTCGGGCAGATAGCTAAATTCTATGCCGCCGGGATAGAGCTTCAAATTCACCAGATAGACGGGCTTTTGGGTTTTCAGCACCCGCTGCAAAATTGTGCCTGACAGCTCGGTTTCGCGGCCCAGCACGCCGCGCCGCAGCAGCAGCCTGTCGTCATACCAAACCACCACCGAGCGCGTTACGGTATTGGTAAGCAGCAGATGCGAAGCCCAAGCCAGCTCAGTTCTGACAGACTCTGGCAGATCTGGTGCCAGCTCAAAGCCCTGTTCGCCCACCAGCACCACCGCCTCCGGCAGCTTAGGCTGAATTCGCTGCCAGAGCAGCCCCGTCAAAATCAGCACAGCGCTGATGATTACGCCCACCGCATCTGAGCGCGCCTGCGAATTGGTTAAGTCAGGCGTTAGCAGCCGATTTACCATCAGCAGCGTTCCGGCCAGCATCCCTACAGCAATCGGCAGCTGTCGTAAAACCTGGTTCTGGTCGGGTCGGGCCATTCACTCGCGCCACTTGTTTCTACCGTTCTCCCTACCATTCTGGCAGAAACTCAGCTATTCTATAGGCCGAAATCTCTAGAAGTTTTTCTGGAATACGACTCGCCAAACTCCCTCACTATCTAAGGAACTAAGGAAATTGACGTGCTAGACCTGATAGCCGGACTCTTCTCAATTTTTGTCGGTGCAACCCCCAGCCCGCCGCCGCTGCAAACCACCAACTGGTCGCCCTGGATGCAGCCAGACTGGGTGCTGTCTCTGGCCGCTCCCAGCCCTGACCCGATTGCCGAACGGGCGGTGCAGCAGCATCTGGGCGCTTTGGCGAGTCTGGGACTGCCCAGCCGCAATCAGGGTGTCTGGATGCAGACTGGCGATCAGGTGCTGGTCAGCCATCAGGGCGAAACGCCGCTCTCTGCCGCCTCGCTGACTAAAGTTGCCACAACGCTGGCTGTGCTCACCACCTGGGGCACAGACCACCAGTTTGAGACGGTATTTAGCACCACGGCTCCCGTTAAAGCAGGCGTGGTGCAGGGCGATTTGATTGTGCAGGGCGGCGGCGATCCGTTTTTTGTCTGGGAAGAGGCGATTGCAGTCGGCAATGCCTTAAACCAGGCGGGAATTCGGCAGGTGACGGGCAGGCTGATTGTGGTTGGCAATTTTTCGATGAACTTTGAAGAAACGGCGCTGCGCTCTGGCGAACTGCTGAAGCAGGGGCTAAATGCCGATCTCTGGTCAGGCGAGGTCGAGGCACAGTATCAGCAGCTAGCACCGGGCACGGCGCGTCCCCAGGTCAAGATTCTGGGCCAGGTCGAGTCGGGCGAACTCCCCGCCAACGCTCAGCCAGTTCTGCGCCGCCAGTCGATGCCAATGGTTGATCTGGTCAAGGCGATGAACATCTATAGCAACAACATCATGGCGCAGATGCTGGCGGACTCGGTGGGCGGCGCTGCCGCAGTCTCCCAGAAGGTGGCTGCGCTCACCCAAATTCCGCTGGCCGAAATTCAGCTGCAAAACGGCTCAGGGCTGGGGGTGGAAAATCGGCTGTCGCCGCGTGCAGTCGCCGCCATGCTCTCTACCATTCAGCGCTACCTGCAAGCCCGTGACCTGACCATTGCCGATGTCTTTCCGGTAGTAGGGCAAGATGGCGGGACGCTGGCAGGACGCAGGTTGCCTAGCGGCACGGTGATTAAAACTGGGACGCTGAACGAGGTGAGCGCGCTGGCTGGCGTCTTGCCCACCCGCGACCGGGGGCTGGTCTGGTTTGCGGTGATTGATGCGGGGCGGGGCGATCTGGGCACGTTTCACTATCAGCAAGATAGGCTGCTCTCGACGGTTGAGCAGGCTTGGGGAGCTGCCAAGCCCCCCGCGCTCCAGCCGCACAGCCGCGACTCTAATCAGCTAGGGATTGTGCAGCGCAATCAGCTCCAGCAGGCGCTGGAACGGGCATTTTAAAAAACTTAAAAATGCTCAGCCGCCCGGAACTAAATTCTGCCCCGGCAGAATCTCGGTGACGACGCGCCCGCCGCTGACGACGACCTTACGCTCTTGCAGCTTGCCAACGGCTTTGCCACCGCGCAATGTCGCAGGCGGATCAGGCTGGACATAAACCACGTTGCCCAAAGCCGTCACTTCCTGGGAGGTCATTTTCCAGGTCAGATCATCTGAAGTGAGCTTTGACTGATTGCGGGCTGAGGTCGCGTTGACGCTGCCGTTGAAGTAGGCAATTTTCGGCGTCAGATCCATCCGGCCTCGGTTGGCAGTAATCCGGATCTGCTGCGGCTGATTCACGGCCAAAATCGGCTGATCGGCCACCAGCGTCTGCTTGAGGATATCCCAGATCAAAGAGTTGCCGCTAATTTGCAGCGCTGGGTCAACCACGGCCAGCTTGGCATTCTGCTTCAGGTGGGCAACCCGCTTGGCTAGATCAACATCTACGGCGTTGGCAGTGGCTTGGTCAGTGGGCTTGTCGTTTTGCAGCCGCTGCGCCAAGACTGGACGGGTGCCAACTAGCTTTTGATCTTTGAGCAGCCAGGTAATTTGATCGGTCTGAATGCGGAGCTTTGGGTCTTGGGTGAGGGCGTCAACTTTACCTGACAGCTCGGCGCGGCGCTGCTTGTTCGAGAGCTTAATCTGGTTAGCCGTCAGCTGCACCTGCGGATGGACGCCGCGCAGATTGCCGCGCATGATCAGCAAATCTTGCTTAGGCTGCCATTCTAGTTGGTCAGCCCGCAGCACGGCTCCGCTCTGTACGTCGGTGGTGACGACCTCGCCCCGCAGCAGGATTTTGTCGCCGCCGCTGAAAACCTGCCCCGATCTAGCCTGGACTCGATAGATCGGCTGCCCGTCTTGATAGAGCTGCCCGGTGGGAGATTTAACTCTGGCCGTTTTTTTATCCGCTGAAGAAACCACCTCTGCGGCCTTCACCTTCCACTGAATTCGCCCTTGGTCATCGGCTTCTTCGAGCGTGATGTTGTTAAAGGTGAGATCTTTGTTGATCTTTTGGCTCTCCGCCTCTGCATCAGTAGATTGGGCGGCCTGGTTCTGCGGGCGGCAGGCAGACAGCACCAGCAGTAAGCTCACAGATAAGCTCAGCCAGCCTCGGATTGATCGCTCGCGCATTTTACTCGTCCTCAACCGCAGCTTCGGCTAGACCAATGCCTGAGAGGGGGCGATAGGTGTAGCCTTGACGCGGCGTTTTCTGAATCTCATCTTTGATCAAATCTAGATCAATATAGCGATCAGAGACATTGATCAAGCTATCGCTGGTCATAGAGCGCAGGCTCACCACCTCAACTCTGACGCCCCGATAGCTAACCGCATCAACCGCATAGGCCAAATCGCCGTCGCCGCTAACCAAAACTGCGGTGTCATAGGAACCCACCAGCGCCATCATATCGACCGCAATTTCGACATCCAAATTGGCTTTTTTGGAGCCGTCTGGCAGCTGCACTAGATCTTTAGAAATCACGCGGTAGCCATTGCGTCGCATCCAGAGCAGAAAGCCCTGCTGCTTTTCGTTGGTGCGATCGACGCCAGTATAGAAGAAAGAGCGGAGCAGCCGCGAACCGGCAGTCAGCCGACAGAGCAGCTTGGTATAGTCAATTTCAATCCCCAGCTGTAGCGCCGCGTAAAACAGGTTAGAGCCGTCAATGAAGATGGCGACTCGGCCTCGATTCTCTAGCACCTGCTCTGGCGTAAATATCGTTTCGGTTTCTAGCGAATGATTAAACATGCTTTTTCTATACTCCATATTGATTAAGGCTAGTTTTATGCAGATCAATTGACCCAAAAATTAAGTAACAGAGATGTAAATCAAGTAGAAAATATCAGCAGAAGGAACTATTAAGTTTAGTTGAGCCTAGTTCTAACTGATGTTGAAGAGCCTCGCCAAGTTCCCCTTACTATCAGCCTATCTCAGGCAAGTGTTAAATAACCTTAAACAAAGTTGAGTAATTGCTCGGCCTTTGTTTCTAGTTCATGTGGCGATTGACCCATTCAGCCGCAGCTAACTCACAAGCTCTAAACGCTGAAACACTGGCTCAGGCTGTCCCAGCGCCTGACCGGGCGGTAAAGCTCCCCAGCTGGTCTGCTGGCTGTAGGGTAGCGTTCTGCCGATGTCGGGCTGGTTAAAGTCAACCTCGAAGCCGAGCTGCTGATAAATTGCATTGCTCAGCGTTGGCAGCATCGGCGAGAGCAGGTAGGCCGCCAATCGCACCGATTCTAAGACAGCATAGAGCACCTGCTCTAGCTCAGCCTGCTTGCCCTGCTTCGCCAGCGCCCAGGGAGCCTGCTCATCCACATACTTATTACCCACCCGCGCCAGCGCCAAAGCCAACTCGCAGACCTGGCTAAAGGCCAGCCGACTGTAGGCCAAAGCTGCGGCCTCTCCCAGCCCTTGCGCTTTGGCACGCAGCGGCTCGGCCAGCGGCATGGCCTCTAGCGGGACAGACGGCACTTTTTGATCGCAATACTTATGCGCCAGCCGCAGCGTCCGGTTGAGCAGATTGCCCAGATCGTTGGCCAAATCAGCGTTGAGCGTATTCACAAACCGCTCTTCGCTAAAGTCGCCATCGCGGCCAAACTCAATTTCTTTCAAAAAGTAGTAGCGCACCGCATCCGCGCCATAGCGGTTGACTAGATCGACCGGGTCAATGACATTGCCCAGCGTTTTGCTAATCTTTTGGCCGTCTTTTGTCAGGAATCCATGACCATAGACCCGCTCTGGCAAGGGTAGTCCTGCCGACATCAGCATGGCCGGCCAGTAGACCGCGTGAAATCGCAGAATATCTTTGCCAATCAGGTGAATATTGAACGGATACCAGGTGGCGGTAGCGTTTTCTAGCGTCGGCGCTTGACCCGGTTCTAGGAGCGCCGTGATGTAGGCCAGCAGCGCATCAAACCAGACATAGATCGTCTGGGAGGGATCGACGGGCAGCGGAATTCCCCAGGCGACATTCACTCGCGAAATTGAAAAGTCCTGTAAGCCCTGCCCCACAAAGCTCAGCACCTCGTTGCGGCGGCTCTCTGGCTGAATAAAGTCAGGCTGCGAGGCGTAAAGCTGCTCTAGGCGGCTCTGATAGGCCGAGAGCCGAAAAAAGTAGTTCTGCTCATCGCGCCATTCCACCTGCTTGTTCGGGTGCAGCGGACAGTGCCTGTCAGCCAGCAGATCGCGCTCTTCTTTAAATTCTTCGCAGGAGACGCAGTACCAGCCCTGCTGCTGCCCCTGATAAATATCGCCCTGCTCCCAGACGCGCTGAAAAAACTGCTTAACAATGGCCTCATGCCGAGGGTCGGTGGTGCGAATGAAGCTATCCACCTGAATATTGAGCAGCTTCCAGAGCGCCACAAATTCTTTGGCAATGAGATCGCAATGCTCTTGCGGTAGCCGCTCCATGGCCGCTGCCGTCCGCTCAATCTTCTGCCCATGCTCGTCGGTTCCCGTCACCAGCCGAACTGAATGCCCCTGCAAGCGCTGAAACCGCGCCACGACATCGGCGGCAATTGTGGTGTAGGCGCTGCCAATATGGGGAATATCGTTGACGTAGTAGATTGGCGTTGTAATGGAAAAGGCCGTTGGGTTCGGAACGCTAGCATCCATGGGGAAATTAGAACCAAGCTGAATTACCCATCACTATACTCGAAGCCGGAAAACTTGTTCTTAATCTCCGCTGCGGCAGGCTATTTCGCCGGTTGATTAGGTTATTTCTGCACATATCTTAGAAATCTCGGAACATATCCAAATAATCTATGCCGCATCTTTAAGGACTAGTTGCAAACCGCAGCCCAGCTACCCAAAACCCGCCGATAGAGATAGCTAAGCCGCCGCCGCGATCTTCTAAGATT